>JAZRAT010000071.1:0-39390 GCA_045634725.1 Alistipes sp.
ACGATAAGGGCGAGGAGATATTCACCTTCGGCAAGTACAAGGGCCGCAAGGTGGAGGATGTCTTTCGGAGCGAGCCTAGCTACTACTCATGGATAATGAATGGCGACTTCCCCAACTACACCAAGAAGGTGATAACGGAGATATACGTCAGAATGAACAAATCCTAATCGCGAGGCGATAATGAAGATAACTATGAAACGACTACAACTCATATTGGCGGCCATTCTGCTTGTGTCCATGGCGGTAATGGCTACAGAGCCATCGAAGATTATTGTTAAGTATCAGGATAAGAGGTACTATGTTCACACCGTGGCTGATGGTGACACGCTCTACTCGCTCTCGAAGACCTATGGCGTGAGCCAGGATATTATCATTCGTGTCAATGGCATGACGAGCACCGATATCGTTCTTGGCACCAAGGTCTATGTGCCCTGCATCGAAGGTCGTGTAATGCAGGATAATGAGGGTGCCGAGGAGGCTCCCGAGGGTAAGCATCTTGTGAGTGCGGGCGAGACGCTCTACTCATTATCGCGTAAGTATGGCATGACCGAGGAGCAGTTGCTCAAGATGAATGGCCTCAAGAGCCACACCGACATCAAGGCGGGCATGACACTTAAGGTTAGGATGAATAAGTCTAGCAACGCCAAGGCAAAGAGCGATGGTGATGTTCGTAATGGCACAGCAAGCAGTCGCAAGCAGAACGATGGCAACATGTATCAAGGCAGCGACGAGCGTGCGTCAGCGGAGAGTCTCACGGCAGCGAATATATCGCAGGAGCTCGCAGATGCTAAACAAGTTGCTGATAGCGCAGTGCTTGAGCCTACATTGGAGGAGGATGCCCTCTTTGCTGTAGTAGCGCCTAGCACAGTGTTGCAGGTTACGCTAGTACTCCCATTCCATGTGAAGGGTGAGGTTAAGGAGAACATTGTGGACTTCTACCGCGGTGTGCTGCTCGGCTTCGAGGATCTCAAGGCGCAGGGTCGCTCGGTGGAGCTTTCGGTGCTCGACTCAAAGCGCAGCCTCACTGTCATAAACGAGCTTATCGAAAATGGTGAGTTCGACACACAGCTTATCATCGGCCCAGTATATGGCGATGAGTTCGCACCGCTACTCCAGCATGCCGAGAGTAATGGCATACCTGTGGTGTCGCCCCTACAGTATGTGGAGTCTGACAGCCACGTGCTATTCAATATGCCCCCAATGAAGAACCTCAGGGGTGCTCCCATCGCTGGTCTTGTAGATGGTAGCCGTAAGGTGGTGACAATATACGCTTCGCAGAACGATAATAGCTTCATTAGCGAGGTGCGCTCGGTGGCAACGCACAATGTAGAGTTGCCTCTTAACTTTAAGTTTGACCGTGGCTCTTTTTTCTACAAGCGTAACAGCGATGGCAGCAATGGTGTGCAGGTGAACATCGAGGATTTGATGCGCGATAGGGATAGCAAGGTTTTTGTCATCATGGCATCATCGGCTACGGATGTAGATCGTATCCTCACAACGCTCTCGTCGACAAAGTCATCAATACGTGGTCGTGGCCTTGCATATGGTGACTATATGGTTGTCGGCAACAGTGAGTGGCTAAAGATGGGTAGCATCGATCGTGATGTCTTCTTTCATAACGATGTGGTTTTCGTAGTGCCATACTACGCTAACCGCATTGAGGAGAAGGTTCGCCTTTTTGATGGCCGCTATGTCAATAGCTACAATGCTATGCCCTCTCGTAGCGCATATCGAGGCTACGATGCTGCGGTGATCTTCGGTAGTATGATGTTTGAGGGTATTGATGACTTCCTCTCGAAGACTCATATGCCTTTGGTGACGCCCTACACCTTCAAGCGAGTGGATGGCTCGTATGTCAACACCAACTGGGTGCGTCAGCACTACCGCCACGACTCAAAGATTATCGTGGACTAACCCCACTACACTAAGTAACCAATGGCAAACAACAATATCACCTCTCCGATACCCGAGAAGACCATCGAGCGATTGAGCGAGTATCGCAGAACGCTCCTTAAGTGTCATGCTCAGGGCATCACGCACATCTTTTCACACGTCCTTGCGGGCATGCATGGTATCACTGCTGTGCAGGTGCGCCGCGATCTTATGCTTATAGGTTTCTCGAGCGACACGAAGAAGGGCTACGATGTGAAGGTGCTCATCGACTTCATCACTAACATCCTCTATAGCGAGCAGCCCATGAACATGGCAATTATAGGCATGGGTCACCTCGGTCAGGCTGTCACACGATACTTCAATGGTAAGGGTCTTAAGCTGCGCATCACAGCAGCATTCGATGTAGACCCCAACAAGGTGGGAACGTCAATAGATAACATTCCCTGCTACCATATCGATGAGTTTGAGCAGAGGGTGGATGAGTTGGATATCAGCATTGCCATCGTCTCACTCCCCACATCGCAGGCAGCCTCTTTGGTGTTGCCAATCATCAATGCGGGCATCAAGGGCGTTCTGAACTTCACCTCAGCGCCCCTTAACTTCCCACAGGGCATCGTGGTGGAGAACTATGATATCACAACACTCCTCGAGAAGGTTGCCTATTTCGTAAAGGTTGCTGAGGAGAGTAACAACTAAACATATCTCAACGACTCGGATTAGAGTCCCCTATCTAATATGTTGCAGTACGGTTTCGATATGCCCGATACACCGCGTCGTACGGTGGTCACCATAGGCTCGTTTGATGGTGTCCATCAGGGTCATCGTACCCTTTTGGAGCATCTGAAGGCTATGGCGACGAGGCTGGATGCCGAGAGTGTTGTTGTCACCTTCGATCCCCACCCCCGCATTGCTATGGGGCGTGCCGAGGGCATGCAGCTGCTCACAACGGTTGAGGAGCGTGCTCGATTGCTCGAGGATATAGGTGTTGACCGCGTGGTTGTTGCGCATTTTGACGATAAGTTCCGCAGTCAGCCCTACGAGAGCTTTGTCCGCGATATGCTTGTCGGGCGTCTCGGCATGGTGGGTATGATTGTGGGCTATAACCATCGCCTAGGTCGCGGCAGTGAGGGTAACTTCGATAAGTTGCAGCCCCTGGCTGTTGAGTGCGGCTTTGAACTGGAGTGTGTGGCACAGCACAGGGAGATGGGCGAGGAGAAGGTTAGCTCTACGGTGGTGCGCAATGTTATTGCTATGGGTGACATGGAGCGTGCCGCGCGACTGTTAGGTGCTCGTTATATGTTATCGGGCGTAGCTGCGGATGGCGTTATTACCGATATTAGCGAGTATAAAATGCTTCCTCCATCAGCGGTGGATGTATGTAGTGTAGAGTGTGAGGGCGTTTCTACCGCCGCAACAATTAAAATCGTAGACCGTATCGCCACACTTTCAATTGCGGTAAGTGGTAGTGTGGTTGTTACGTTCTGATATATATTATTGAATCTAAAACTATTATCAATATGAAGTGTGTAAAGTTAATCGTTGCGGCTGTGGTTATGGTGGTCGCATTTATGGGTATGCGCGTGTCTGCACAGTCGCTCTCGCCAACTACTACATGGCATTGGGATGGCGGTACTATCGTTGTTGATACTCCCGAGCGCGCTGAGGGTCAGGAGCATGTCGTAGGTCTCGCTGTGGAGCCTATCGAGACATTGCGTGTGGGCTTCGTGGGGCTCGGTATGCGTGGTCCATGGGCTGTGATGCGCTTTACACATATCCCTGGTGTTGAGATAGTCGCCTTGTGTGACTATGAGCGTGAGCGCGCTGACGACTGCCAGCGTTTCCTCTGCGAGCAGAGCCTGATGCCCGCGGATGTATACTATGGTGAGCATGGCTATAAGGCGTTGTGCGAGCGCGAGGATATCGACCTTGTATATATTGCAACTGACTGGAATCATCACTACCCTGTGGCGAAGCACGCTATGGAGCATGGCAAGCATGTAGCCATCGAGGTGCCCTCAGCAATGAACCTTGAGCAGTGCTGGAGCCTTATCGATTTGGCAGAGAGCAAGCGTCTACACTGCTTTATCCTCGAGAACTGCTGCTATGACTACTACGAGCTCACAGCGCTGAATATGGCACAGCAGGGTCTCTTCGGTGAAATCGTGCGCGCGGAGGGTGCATATATCCACACGCTAGACATCTATTGGGACTCATACTGGCACGACCCCAACGACAATGATACTGCGGAGCTTAACTGGCGTTTGAAGTACAACATGGAGAATCGTGGTGATCTATATGCAACGCATGGCCTTGGTCCAGTTGCGCAGTGTATGAATATTCATCGTGGCGACCGCTTCACCACATTGGTCGCTATGGACACTGAGAGTTTTGTTGGTAGGGAGCTTGTTGAGAGCCGCACGGGCGAGGAGTGCGCCGAGTTCCGTAATGGCGACCACACAACAACGCTTATGCGCACTGCACGTGGTAAGGTGGTTGAGATTCAGCATAATGTGATGACCCCACAGCCCTATAATCGCCTATTCAAGCTGACAGGCACTAAGGGTTACGCTACGAAATATCCAACTCCAGAGTTTGCACTCTCAGCCGAGGGTCTTAAGAGCGCTGGTGCGCCACAGATGGATAATCTCAACGCCCATGGATTTGTCACTGCTGAGCAGCGTGCAATGCTTATGGAGGCATATCGCCACCCCTTGATTGAGCAGTTTGGTGAGTTGGGTCGTGAGATGGGCCATGGAGGCATGGACTACATCATGGATGCACGTCTTGTATATTGCTTGCAGAATGGCTTGCCTCTGGATATGGATGTCTACGACATGGCGGAGTGGTGCTGCTTGGCGGAGTTGGGCTCATTATCAATGGATAACAACTGCGCTGCTGTAGCCTTCCCCGACTTCACGCGCGGTCACTGGAACGATATTCAGGGCTATAAGCATATCTACTCAGATAACGAGGCTGTCGTAGCCGAGAGTGCTGCGGCATACACTACGGCGCATAAGAGTGTTACCGCCTCAATGAATCTATGGGAGTTGTATCGCGCAGTCGCTCAGGCACGCGAGAAGGGTGATGCCAAGGCCGAGGCTAAGGCACAAAAGCGTCTTGACGCAGCAAAGGTTGCGGCGCGCAAGGCTATATCTAATATGCTTAAGTAGCAGATTACTCTATAATATTCTTGAGATACCAACGCACAGTGCGGCGGAGACCCTCCTCAAATTCCATGGTGGGTTTCCAGCCTAGGTCGTGTTGTAGTTTTGTGGAGTCTATGGCGTAGCGAAGGTCGTGTCCCGCACGATCCTCTATGTGAGTGATGAGTTTTATGCTCTCTCCCTCTTCGCGGCCTAACTCGCTGTCAACAACAGCGATAAGACGCTTTATGAGCTCGATGTTTGTCCACTCGTTGTCTCCTCCCACATTGTATGTCTCGCCATTGGCACCTTGGTGGAACACAGCATCGAGTGCCGCGGCATGGTCGCCAACGTACAACCAATCGCGCACATTGCATCCTGTGCCATATACAGGTAGTGGTAGGCGCCTGACTATATTATTTATAAATAGAGGTATCAGCTTCTCGGGATACTGCCTCTCACCATAGTTATTCGAGCAGTTGGTGATAACCGTGGGCAGACCATATGTGTCATGATAGGCGCGCACAAAGTGGTCCGACGATGCCTTGGATGCTGAGTAGGGTGAGTGTGGCTCGTAGCGCGACTCCTCAGTGAACTTGCCACCCTTGAGAGGTAGCGCACCGTATACCTCATCGGTAGAGATATGGTGGAAGCGCTTACCTGCATACTCCCCCGCCCACGCTTTACGCGCTGCCTCCAAGAGGGTAATTGTGCCAAGTATGTTGTTCATGGCAAAGAGCATGGGTGCACTTATGGAGCGGTCCACATGGCTCTCGGCAGCGAGGTGCATGACACCATCGATATGGTGCTCCGCGAAGATGCGCTCAACGAGTGCCACATCGCAGATATCGCCCTCTACGAAGGTGTGGTTGGGGCGCTTGAGTGCCTCGGCTATATTCTCAAGGCTGCCAGCATAGGTCAGCTTGTCGAGTGTCACGATGTGGTAGTGGGGGTACTTCGTCGTCATGAGCTCCACAACGTGGCTTCCGATAAAGCCTGCACCGCCAGTAATAAGTATGTTGCGCTTCTCCATAATTACTTCTCTATTAGTGATATAACCTCATTGAGTCGCTCCTGCCATGGAGCAATCTCAATACCCTCGATTGCCGCTATGCGCTCGGTGTTGAGCACCGAATATGCGGGTCGTTGGGCACGCATATTTCGCTCCGCGGTGGTGCATGTCGCAACGTGGCACTTAAGGCCTGCCTGAGCCATAATCTCGCGTGCAAAATCGCACCATGTGCAGTTCCCTCCATCTGCGTAGTGGTAGATGCCGCGCATGGACTCCACAGCGCCATTGTCGACTATTGTAACAAGTGCACGCGCAAGACCCAATGCCGATGTGGGCGTACCACGCTGATCATCTACAACGCTCACCTGAGCATGCTCCTTGCCGAGGCGTAGCATCGTAAGCACGAAGTTCTTACCCCATGGGGCGTAGAGCCACGATGTGCGGATGACAATGCCATCATGCTCTATAACAGTACCTTCGCCCTCAGCCTTGCTCTTGCCATAAATATTTATAGGTGCTGTGGCGTCGCTCTCTATGTAAGGCGTTTTGCGTTGCGTATCACCACCAAAAACATAGTCAGTGGATATGTGTATTAACTTGATGCCAAGTCTTTTGCACACATCCGCCAATTCCGCCACTGCGGTGCTATTGATGGCATAAACCATATCTGCATTATCCTCCGCTCCCTCCACATCGGTGTATGCGGCGCAGTTGATAATCGTGTCTATATTGTTCTCTGTTACGTAGCGCTCAACATCTGCTTGCTTGCAGATGTCCAACTCATCAACTGTAGCAAAGAGGTAGTGGTATGTACTACCCTCTGCGGCGCGACGTATAGCCTCGCCCAGTTGTCCATTGCCGCCAGTAACAAGTATCCTACGCATAGTAGTCGGTGTTATAGTCAAAGAGCACCTCGCACTCCTTGAATAGTGGGTTTGCCATATCTTTTGCTGAGACAATGGCCGCGCTATTGGCTATGCGCCAGTCGATTGCAAGCGAGGCATCATCCCAGCGTATAGCCCCCTCGCACTCGGGGGCATAGTAGTTGTCGCACTTGTACTCCACGATGGCATCACCCTCAAGGACGCTAAATCCGTGGGCAAAGCCGCGAGGTATGAAGAGCTGACGGTGGTTGTGCTCGCTGAGTTCCACAGCAACGTGGCGACCAAATGTGGGTGAGCCACGACGTATATCTACCGCGACATCGCGTATCGTGCCACGCACCACGCGTACAAGCTTAGACTGAGCATGAGGTGGCAACTGAAAGTGCAAGCCGCGCACCACGCCCTCTGCTGAGCGCGACTCGTTGTCCTGCACAAAGTGTGTGTCGATGCCTGTGAGTTCGGCAAACCTGCGCTCGCTGAAGGCCTCGAAGAAGTAGCCTCGCTCATCCTTAAAGAGCCTTGGCTCGATGATGTAAATGCCCTCTATGTCGGTGTTAATCAGCTTCATATTTTGAGTAGATATTGTCCATATTGGTTTGCACGCATGGGCTCCGCAAGGCGGTGTAGCTCCTCGCGTGTGATCCATCCGTTGCGGTAGGCTATCTCCTCGATGCAGGCGATCTTCTGCCCCTGACGTTTCTCGATAACCTCCACGAAGATGGATGCCTCGGCCAACGAGTCGTGTGTGCCAGTGTCGAGCCATGCGTAGCCGCGGTCGAGAATCTCAACGTTTAGCTCGCCACGCTCTAAATAGGTGCTGTTGACGGTAGTTATCTCCAACTCGCCACGTGCAGATGGTGTTACGCCCGCTGCGATGTCGACGACGCTGTTAGGGTAGAAGTAGAGACCCGTAACCGCGTAGTTGGAGCGCGGTGCTGCGGGCTTCTCCTCGATAGATATCGCCCTGCCGCTCTCGTCAAACTCCACCACGCCATAGCGTTCGGGACGGTCTACCTTGTAGCCGAAGACCGTTGCGCGCCCCTCCTCCACAGTGCGTTTAGCAGCACTCTGCAAGCGCTCCTCGAAGCCCGCGCCATAGAAGATGTTGTCGCCCAAGACAAGACATGCCGCGTCATCGCCGATGAACTCACGACCTATGATGAACGCCTCGGCAAGACCATTGGGCTGTGGCTGCTCGGCGTAAGAGAATGCCATGCCTAGCTCCTCGCCGCTACCCAGCAGGCGGCGGAAGGAGGGTAGATCCTGAGGTGTCGAGATTATCAATACCTCGCGTATGCCCGCCATCATAAGCACCGAAATGGGGTAGTAGACCATCGGCTTATCGAATATTGGGAGCAGCTGCTTGCTCACGCCCTTAGTGATGGGGTAGAGTCGTGTGCCACTACCTCCTGCCAAGACAATACCTTTCATTGTTTAAACGCTTTGTGTTTATCATGCAAATATAACCATTAAAACGTTAAAATCCAAAATCTAGTGTGGTATAACTGCATAAAAAAAGAGGAGTTGCCCGCTTTGAATGTTTTCATTATGTAGTAATAATTGTAGCGACGTGCCTTTACTTGGAGTAGTCACTAATCACTATTACAACCTTAGTGAGTACCGACATCCGACACAAGCTCAGCCTAACCGAAAACTGCACCAACATCTCGATTTTCCTTCGTGGCATGCTCGAAAAGTAGAAGTGTAAAACTTTTGCTCGGAGATGTCAAATAAATATTTTAAACTAAGATTGATTTTCAATGACTTATAGACTAAAATTCGCAGGTCGTTTTTTGATGTGTAAAACTTTTTCATGGTAATTTTGTGATAGAAAAAATCGCGAAAGAGTAATAACCTATTGTTAAACCTATAAAACTTAGAACTATGAAAAAGAGTTTATTTATGTTGTTGATGCTTGCGGTAGCGGGTATGGCAGCGTCGTGCGAGAGGGAGATGGTTAATCGTCCAAATGAAAATGGGGTTAACAAGACCTCAAATGCAGAGGAGAATACTAATGCCACTGAGATGGCAAAATTTGTTGGATGCTGGGAGTATATATCAATAGCAGACGAGATTGATCAGTTCCATAGTCAGACGGATTACGTCTTCTACTTCTACGAAAATGGCGATGGTTATCTAACCATAGATGCGTATGATAAGACTGACCTCGTAAGATCAATGACGAGAAATTCGTTGACATATTGGGTAAAAAACGAGAAGTTGTATGTGAACTATGGTGACGACGACCCTGTTGAGTGGGAGTATAGATTCCAGGACAACACCCTAACTATGCGTTCAACTTTGGATGGTGATACTTTTGTATTTACCAAAACCAAAGATGATGACATGCGCTTCCTTGGTGACTGGAGTACAACGCTCAAAAGTGGCGATAAATATTATGATGATCACATCAAGTTTGTGACCCCAAGGGACGGATTTACATATTATAACGTATATGACAATCCAAATGCTGCTCCAGTCGATGGTTCTTCACAGATGGTGTGGTTTAAGTATTCGACTGAGGGTGATATGCTCATTATGACAAACATCGACTCTGCAACACCTACAAAGAAGTACTATCGTTTCGAGGGTGGCAAGCTCTACTTGTGCGACGAGAATGGCAATGAGACTTGCTACAGCACAATCAAGAAGGAGTAGGTATTTCCACGGTTAAGGCACTGGTTTTCATTTTATCTATAAACATACGCAACTATGAAAAACTTTATTTGCTGTCTCCTGGCATTATTTGCAGTGTGTGCTATAACTTCGTGCGAAAAAGAAAGCGCGCCAACTAAAATCCCAGAGACTCAGTTGTCGGAGATAGATATGTCATCAGAGAAGGAGGATGAGTTTTATACCTATTTTCGATTTGTGAACGAAACAGGTGTTCCCATCTCAATTGAATATGTCAAGAATGGTAGCGACATAGGTACAATACACTATGTTGCTTCATATCGCGATGCGGTTGATAGACATATATCTGAGTCAGAATTTGTCGCTTTCAAAGATTGCATTTGGCTTCTCCGCATATACTACAATATTACCGAAGAGAGCTCGAATAGCGATTATATCAAGGTGGAGTGTAGCGAAGGTGGTCTATTGGATTATGCACTATGGAGCAGGGAGGAGATTGATGCCAACTCTCTCGTCAGCACATTTGTCGTAACAGAAAAAATGTACGAAGAAGCAAATAAATAAAACTAATTATTACTGATCAACTCAGCGGACAAAACATTGTTGAATTGTTTGTTGATATAGAATCTATGTAATTATAGAAAGGATTAGACTGATGTGACCCAGAGGTTCTTTACATAAACTTTTGGGTCACTTCAAATTGTCTCCTAAATTATCTTATCTTTGTGAGAAATATAGCGACCTTTATGAAACGACTACTTACTATACTTGTTCTTGCCCTTTGTTTGACAGCGTGCAACCGCCATTCGGAGCATTGGGCGACTATAACCGATATGGAACGCATTATCGAGGAGCGCCCCGATAGTGTGCTTAATGTGTTGCAAGCTATCGACACGGATGAACTCGTTGGCGACGAGGAACCCGCGAAGCACGCCTTGTTGCTCTCTATGGCGCTGGATAAGAATGTCATCGACAAAACCAGTTTTGAGGTGTTGCAGCCAGCTATTGATTATTACGAGGACAATGGTTCTGCGACAGACAAGTTGCGTACATACTACTATCAAGGTCGCATCTATCAGAACGCAGGCAATGATGCTATGGCAATGGAGGCTTTTGTAAAAGCACTTTCGAAAGGCTCTCAATCTAATGACATACTGACAAAAGCACGAACACACTTTGCGCAGAGCAATATATATTACGATTTGTATGACTTCGACAACTTTATAGCGACAAATAAAAGTGCTGCAGCATACTTCAAACAAGCAGAAGATTATAATGGTTATGCAGACTGCTTTAATAGAATTATCAATGGATACACCTTAAAAGATGAGCCAGAAAAGGCTTTGCCTTATATCGATGAGTGTAAACAGATGTTGGATGGTCTAAGCATTCTCACATTAACAGATTTTTATTCATCATACATCACTTACCTAACAAATTATGGAACAGAGCAAGAGATTGATGAAATTATACATCAATATACTAATTCTGTCCCATCTTCTAATGTAGACTGGCTTACAATAGCAAATGCATATTATGCAATACATAGGTATAATGAGGCACTATCTATTTTATCACAATATGATACAGAAGGTAATGAATATAAAGAGAAAAAGTATCTTGTAATTTTATATGAAGTTTATAGAGGTTTAGGTGACTATAAAAACACTCTTGAAACATTTGAAGAGTATGTAGATTTATTTACTAATAACATCCTGGTTAAAATGCAACAAGATACCAAGTTCGTCGAGGAGCGCCACGCATTGGAAATGGCAAAGGCAAAGGAGACTGAGGCTAAGAACAAGCGTACTATTGCGGTCTTGGCGTGCGTTGTTGCGTTGATTGGCTCACTCTTGGTGATTATGATTATCCGCCGCCGATTGCAAATTAGCCATGCTAAGAACAGAGAGTTGGAGGTTGAGAAGCAAAAGTATGAGCAGCTCTATGCCGATGCCATTGCCGAGCGTGATGCCTTGACAAAGATGGTCGAGGACTCAAGCGTTAGGGAGGAGGCAAAGTCAGTCATTAAGGCGAGACTCGATGTGCTGAACAAGGTTATCATATCGCAGATTACAGGCACTACATCTGCCAATAAAAAGGCTTATGAGGAGTTGGAATCATTGCTGGCCAACAAAGAGAGCTTTATCGAGTCAACACGCCTCACCATTGAGGGCAACAATCCCGAGTTTATCACCGCTCTCAAAAGGCGCGGCCTGACCGACGAGGAGATAAATATCTGCTGCTTGTACGCAATCGGCCTAAAGGGTAAGGACATCAAGGCCTACACAAGCCAACCACGACACTACAACCAAAGTGCCGACATCAGACGCAAACTCGGCCTCACCGAAAGCGACACCAACCTCTCGATTTTCCTTCGTGATATGCTCGAAAAGTAGTGGCCTAAAACTTTTCATGCGCGGTTTAAACAAAATATAAGGATTGTATTTTTGTAGCCAATGCGTTATGAGTAGTTGAAATAGGTTCAAACTATAAGAAAATATAATAATGACGGGATTTTTAAGAGGGCAACTCCGTTATCCGATTGATTAATAATTGCGTTGATTTTTTGTGCAGTGTGAGTAATACAATAAAAAGTATATCTTTTATTGTATATATAGCTTATTATAATATTGTAAAAGGGTCAATCTGCTTTTGATGGTTGCATATTAGGTTTTATCGTTATATTTTTGTACTGCAAATCAACGATAAAAGAGTAATAATATGAGTGCTTCAACGCAGCAACCATACAACAATCAGCCTAAGGCAGCCCTATTGTTTGAGTACATAAAGAGTAGCTCAAATTCCACATCTTCAATCGCTACTGAGCACTATGCCATAGGTTATATCCTTCATGGCAACTGCTGCGTGCACAGCGACTGCCGTAGCTTCGACATTCCTGAGCAGTGCCTTTATGTCCTTGAGCGAGGTAGACATATCATTGAGAACAGACCAGATTGCAATGGAGTATTCGAGCAGATAGTAATGCACCTGGAGGCAAGCGATATGCCTCGTAGTGTGGTGGCGGATGTCGATGATAGCCGCCTGGATAGTGTGGTTATGGGTGCGGTAGTTGAGAACTTGACGCTTGAGGAGCTGGCCGAGAGATGCTTTGTCTCGGTGTCGACATTCAAACGCCACTTTCGTAAGCGTTATAGTATGCCACCACATCAGTGGTTCATAATACGCAAACTCGACCTTGCATATCGTATGATTCTTGCCACGGATGTCCCTGTGACGGAGATTGCCCGCCTTTGCGGTTTTACCAACTCGTCGCACTTCATCGCTGCTTTCAAGCGACGTTATAACACTACACCCGCCTCACTACGTCGTGACCATCGCAATGGACATATTGAAACTGCAAAGTAATTTGAATAGGTGATACAAGACTATCTGTAAGGCGCATTAAATAGAATAAAGGGTTGACTATCAGTCAACCCTTTATTCTTCGATCTACTCAACAACGTTCAGGTACTCCGACTCGAAGATATCCACGGGGGCTACGGCATATTGTTCTTTGGTGATGCCTCGGCGCTTCATGGTGTTTTCTATTTGAGGTATCTTGTCCGTGCACAGGATAAGGTAATCATCTATCTTCTTGGGTTTGCACAACTCTATGCCTAGTTGATTTTTATAGATGTCGTACACCAACTCCGAGCAGTAGTAGATGTCGTTGTCGAACCTAAATGCAGAGTCGTAAGGCTTACCCAAAAGGTGCTCATATTCGATTTTTATATCCTCCTTCCCGGAGCGCTTGAGCCAATATTTGCCACCAACGCCGCGCGCAATAAACTCATCCAATGGCGTTAGGACTAGCGTACTCAATGTCTCAAGAACATAGGGCTCGCCATCTCGCATTACGACAATGCCGCAGTGGGTAACCCTCGAGCGAGTGCCAATCTGTATTAGAGCCGACTGGCGCGTCTTCGTGGTCTGGAATATCACATCTCCCTCCCTGACTACCTCATCCACGGGGAGCGACTGCGCAGTAAGCGTCTCGGGAATCATCGAACCATATAGCACCGCCACACCAACAAATGCTATGCCCGACAGTACTAGTAGTGTCTTAAATAGCCTCTTCATGGTCGTTTCTTGCTTGTTTTTTTCTCTTACGGTTTCTTACGAGCTTGCAGATAAGGAGTATACCACCCCAGACCATCAGCACGAGCGAATACAGAAACATTGCAAACACTGCGAAGATTCCCTCGTCCTCACGAATGATATAACTAACATAGGCTCTATCCTTGTAGATTAGGCAGCTAACACTATACGACTCCTCCAAAAAACCTCCACCGTCCCAATATTCGTAGCAGCCCGTAGCGCTACACTTGGTCCATTGATAGCTATCCTCCGTGCATCTTTGCTCCATCTCTGTGATACACTCCTCGGACACCTCCTCAGTAAACCAAATTGTGTATTCGAAGCAGTCTAAGCATGATGTACCTCTGTCAAGGTTATCTGCATATTCATAGCGCCCAATCTCTGGCAAGTCGAGGTCAACAATCCTCTCTATGTTATCCACATCGCTTGCCAATCTGTGGTGCGTGGGCCACACAAGAAAGATAAGTATCGCTGCGTGAAGTAGGCCACATGCCCATATGTATACCTTCGTTGATGTTCTCATGGTTGCGAAGCGTGCGAATGATTATAGACCAAATACCTTGTCCAACTCAGCTTTTGAGTAGTTCTCGACTACGGCAGTGTGACCCTTATAGGTGAACTTTAGGTCGGTGCCATTGGCTGTTGTGATAGGGGTAATCTTTACGCCGGCATAGGTGAAACCTTCGCCATTGCACTCCTCGATTTTGGGTGCGACCTTCTCGTATTCCTCAACGCAGAGGCTCTTCACCTTGTCGGGCATAAGGTTGTAGATGGCGACAAGAGTCGTAGCGTTGAAGTCGATATCCTCGTCAAATCCTGCGGGTGAGGCAGTCAAAGAGAAGGAGTAGTTAGAGTCTGACTCTGCGCTGGTCATAACGGTTGCTGAGAGACCCAAAACAGTTACAAGTGCAAGTGCTGCAATAAAAAATACCTTTTTCATAATGCTTAAATTTTAGAGTGTTTGTAAATTTCATTTCACTCTATAATGTCGCAATATGAAAAAGGTAACCGCTAATTATGCAGAATTTTCTTAGAAATATTGAATTATTTCATGCGCCCAGCCCATTGGGTCGCTAATAATTTGATATGGGTACTCCCAAAATACTCTGCATAGTGCATTTAGTACACCACCTCGGGGAGTGGCGAGAATAAGAGATAGAACTGCAAGATGGGCAAATGCGAGGAATGCTATGGAGCGCAGGCGACCGCAGTTCTCTATGTCGGACTGTGTGAGTCTCGTCTGCTTGATGAACGAGTGCAGATGGAAGGCGTAGGTAAATGCTATTAGCGCATCAAAGATTATCATGTAGTGTGCATCGCCCGCAAACCTAAATGGAAATATCATAAAGGTGTAGATGGGAATGCAGTATGGCGATAGGGTAATGGGGAGGTAGCCAATGAAGCCCGACTTGTAAACGACATGACACTCCCTGCCTCGAACAACGAACTCATATATCTTGCGACCAAAGCATAGGGCAAGAAGCGTGTGCGTAAGCTCGTGTGTAAACTTCATAGACCAGTCGAGGTTGTGCCTCATGCGAAAAGCCCACAGCATAATAGCAAAGAGGATATACGCTCCGAAGCCCGCGATGAGACCCACATAGTTGCCCGTAAATCGCCAATCGAGGCCTGCTATGGCATACATCTCTATAGCGTTCTTACCCAACGAGGTGGCAAACACGCCCGCAAAAAGGAGTGCCAACGCCCCGAAAAAGAGCGTTGACAATATGTAATAGAGTGTGTCGAGAATCTGTCGCATTACCTATCTCTATTATCCTCGTTGATGTCCAGTGCCGCCAACAAGGCCCCATCGTCAGCATAGCGTCTCTCATCCTCCAATAGCTCTTTGAGCACTGCACGCTCAACGGCTGCGCGCACGGCATCCTCGGCAAACTCGTCGCTCTCAATAATCTGAGCCGCAATATCCTTAAACTTATTCATGCACTTACTCTTTTTTGTCTTGGCTGAATCGGCATTACGCATGCCCAAGATGCTCGCTATGTCATCCATAGGCTTGCGCTCCCAATAGAAGAGTTTTAGTAGTTGCTTACACTCTGCGGGCATCGAGTCGAAAACCCTGTCCAAAAAGTCATCCTGCGCCTGCTGTTTATCCTCCACAGCCATAGTGTTATCCTCACCTATATTATGTTGCTTGTCGAGAATTGTAACCGCATCGTGCGAAGATATGCGGTTTTGCTTGCGAATATGGTTGCATGCCGTGAACTTGCCAATCTGCACAAGAAGACTGAATATAGCGCCCTCGCGGGGTATTACCATGCCACCGCTCTTAATCTTATTCATAAGGACGAGCAACGACTCCTGGAATATATCCTCGATGTCCTGCTTTTGGAGTCTATATGTTGCGAATTCCTGCATTAGAATCGAGGCAAAACCCATCCGCATATTGTGATAGATATGCCTCCAAGCCTGTTCGTCATTCTGGGTTATGCCTAAGAGAAGTTGCGAGTCTGTCATATTATTTTAGTTTTCACTCTACAAAGTTAGCAAATATTTACAAATAAAGCCAACTTACCGTTGATTTGGTTGGTTGGCATTATGTCGTTTAATATCTATGTATTAAGAACCCCACTTCATTTCTACATCAGAACTGTTGTCATCTTTCTTGCGATACCAAATTTTGGAACTCCTATTATTATATGCTCCACAATTCTTGCAATTATAATTAATAAAAGATTGACCATTGATTGCAACATGTTCTTTATGCCCTGAAACATCATTCCCACAAAATGGACATGTTTTATGTTGATATTTTACATTTTCAACAGTGCTTCTAAAAGATTTGCATATAACCCATATGATGCCTCCAAATATTAAAGCAATAACCATTTCCATAATTATAGCTATTTAAGTGTTTTTAAGAATTCATTCTGCATATCACCATAAGTTCTGTCAATGTTGTCAATTACCTTTTGACACATCTTTTTGGTTGCACTGATATTTTGTCCAAGAAATCTATCTAGCATTCCGCCATTCATAGCTAACGAATAGTTAATAGTTCCTTTATTTCGTGCAAATTCATTTGCCAATATTGAGATGCGATTATATTCTTTTTGATAAACATCATGTTCGCTTTGCATTAAATTGATACTCCTAAACCCGTATGTGTTAACTTGTCTATATCTTGCTGCTTCAGCTGCTGCGCGCGCAATATTCATGCTTATTGCATCTGAATCTACAACCATTTTAACCCTTACCTTTAGGTCTCGAAGGCTAAATAAACCTGTTTCATCTGTTATTGTAACTTGCCATCCTTTATATGAAAAAATGATAGGAAAACAATAATTATGAATGGTAACTGTTCCCATGATAATAAAGCATTTCATGCTTCCCAATTCCCAGATGAAAGCGGATAAAACAAAAAAGGTGTGGGAACTATATTGCTTTATCCTAAAATCAGGCTTCTCGCATTGCCTACGGTATGGATAAAACAATAGCCCACACCAATGGATATGTGAAAAGCCAATAAGGGCTGTACATACCAATGATGTGGTGCTACTGTCATCATCTTCATACCGTTTCAAATTTTGCGAGAATTTGATTTTAGAAGATAATTTCAATAACACCTTATTAAAAACATGTCCTTCCAAAACATTGCTATGCCTTGGAATTGATACAAAGTTAATAAAAAAAGTGTGATAATATCAGAATAAAGTGAAATTTTTTATTCGATACAAAAGTTTAGTTTACTCAAAATAAGACATAACAAAAAAAAGCAACAGAGACTAACTCTGTTGCTCGTTTAAGATTTGGTGAATCCGCCGGGGCTCGAACCCGGGACCCCAACATTAAAAGTGTTGTGCTCTACCGACTGAGCTACGGATTCTCCGATGTACCAATGCTTTTGCGTTTGGTGGTGCAAAGATAGTAAATATTTTTATTCTACCAAAATAGTAGAGCGAAATTTGCCATTTCTGCCTATATTATAGGCTCATTCCCTGTTTTTGGCGCTATTTACCATCTTTATATTATATATTATCTGCGGCGCTTGCCTCCGTGGCGCATCTGCTGCATCATGCGCTGCTGCATATTGCCACCTGCTACCGTCTTCATCATCTTGCGTGTCTGGTCAAACTGCTTGATGAGGCGGTTAACATCCGCAAGCTGTGTGCCCGAACCCTTTGCGATACGCTCGCGACGGCTAGCGTTGATGATCTCGGGGTTCTCGCGCTCCGCGGGTGTCATAGAGTCGATGATCGCCTCGGTCTGCTTGAAGGCATCGTCTGGAATATCGATATCCTTAAGTGCCTTACCCATGCCAGGAATCATTGAAGCGAGGTCCTTGAGGTTACCCATCTTCTTAACCTGGTTGATCTGATCGCGGAAGTCGTTAAAGTTGAACTGGTTCTTCATCAACTTCTTCTTGAGCTTGCGTGCCTCCTCCTCGTCGAACTGCTCCTGTGCGCGCTCTACGAGTGATACGACATCACCCATGCCCAAGATACGGTCTGCCATACGCTCGGGGTGGAATACCTGGAGGGCATCCATCTTCTCGCCTGACGAGATGAACTTCAAAGGCTTGTCTACAACCGAGCGGATAGAGATTGCGGCACCACCGCGGGTGTCACCATCGAGCTTGGTAAGTACAACACCGTCAAAGTCGAGGCGGTCGTTGAACTCCTTAGCTGTGTTTACTGCACCCTGACCTGTCATTGAGTCCACAACGAAGAGTGTCTCCGATGGGTTGACTGCAGCCTTGATAGCGGTAATCTCAACCATCATCGCCTCGTCCACAGCCAAGCGACCTGCAGTATCGACGATAACGGTGTTGTATGACTTCTGCTTTGCGTACTTGATGGCGTTCTCGGCAATCTGTACGGGGTTATTGTTACCTGGCTCGGTGTATACCTCCACGCCTACGGTCTCGCCAAGAATCTTGAGCTGGTCGATAGCTGCAGGGCGGTAAACGTCACCTGCTACGAGCAACACCTGACGACCCTTCTTGGTCTTGAGGTGTGATGCGAGCTTACCTGAGAATGTTGTCTTACCCGAACCCTGAAGACCTGCGATGAGGATTACTGCGGGCGTGCCCTCGAGCTTGATGTCTGTCGCTGTGCCACCCATGAGTGCTGCGAGTTCGTCGCGCACAATCTTTGTCATCATCTGACCAGGCTTCACGGAGCGGAGCACATCCTGACCCAGTGCCTTCTGCTTCACATCGTCGGTGAATGTCTTTGCTACCTTGTAGTTAACATCGGCGTCGATAAGTGCACGGCGTATCTCTTTGAGTGTCTCGGCAACGTTAATCTCTGTGATTCGACCCTCGCCCTTAAGTATCTTAAACGAGCGTTCGAGTTTCGCGGTTAGATTTTCAAACATGTTGTTATAGTGCTTTTATATTATTATTCCGTTGAATTAGTGCGCAAAGATATAAAATATATCTTAATTTTCCTATTCAGCCACCTCTTTAGCCTTCTCGGGCCATACATATTTGCACCAGTTGGTGCTGAGCATATAGCCGTAGATGTCGGCCTCGGTGGGCGCAGAGGTCGTAACGCCCGAGTATACATCGAGGTTTATTGTGTGTGTGCCATAAGAGCCGTATGCCGAGTAGAAGGTGTCGAGCGAATACTTTGCAATTACTGTTTTTGCGAACTGTGCATTGAATGCATCGATGGCAGTATCGTCTGTGGCAACGACGTTTACCCACTCGCCAAAGTCGTAGAAGTAGTGTATATCCTGACCCTCGTAGCTTTGAAGTGTCTTGCGGTCGTAAAATCCTGTAGTCATGCTCTGTAGCACGCCCCTTGTAGCATCTGCAAGTGCATCCACCTCGTTGCAGTCGATTACTGCAATAGAACCACTGCGTGCCTGATTTGTATATTCGTCGCGGTAGAATTTGTAGTAACTCTCTGCTGCTCCAACATAGTCTGTTGTTTTGCCGTTATCCCTAAAGAGGTAGGGTAGTGTGCGCTCGTATGGGAAGCCACGGCCCATAATCTCACATGGCGAGGCGATGATGTAGTTTGCCGAATTGCGCAGGTCGTATATGCTCTCGATGTTCGACATGAAGCAGGCATCGAAGAGTATGTAGTCTAGCTCAACGTCGAGCTGCTCGAGGGTTGATGCAAGCTCGGGAATGTTGAAGTGTACGTTATCCTTCTCGCCATAGGTACGCGTAACCTCTGCGCCAGGTGCGGGGGTCCATACGTTGTGGAATGTGCTAAGCGCGGAGATGCTCTTGCTGTTGTTGATATACTCTCGTGGCAGCCATGCTGTGCCGTGGCCAGCAAGCACAATGCCGTAGCGTAGTGCTGGAGCCTCTGTCGCCATCGTATTGATATGCGATGCTAACTCCTCGGGGGTAAGTTGAGTGCTTGGAAGTGTGATGTTATCCACTACGCGTCGCTCGATGCACATCTTAGTTGTAGTGTCGTAACATAGCTCGCTGATATGTGCCTTTACCATGTTATCCTGACGGAACAGAAGCACGCGGTTTGAGTCATCGAGGATACCCGTCTTAATGGCCTTCTTTACATCATCAATGTTGGTCTCGAAGTAGCGGTTAAGACTCGTGCCTAGGAACATGAACATCAAGGTGTGGTTCGCCTCCTGAACGGGTGTGCCAAACTGCGTTACCTTAATCTTCTGTGCTTGGTGCTCTGTTGCGGTAAGCGTGATGGTCGCAGTGCGCGAAAGCTCGCTATCGTTCTGCTCGAGTGTGAAGCTAACCGTGCCCTTACCACCATTTGCCTTGGGTTTTACGTCGACAGATGTAATCCATGTCGCCCCGCCATTTACCGTAGCTGATACGGTTACCGTAGACGGGTCAATGGCGCTGTGTAGCGTATATTCAAACTCACCATTCTCATCATCGAACGCCACGCCAACCTGCTCATCAACGCGCATGCCGTATACTATCTTTGTGTCACGCTCGCAAGCTCCGAGTGTGAGAAGCGAAAATAGGGTAAATAGAAGGAAATATATCTTTCTCATTTTGATGACTTAAATTAAAAACGGCGCAAAGATAATAAAATTATCTTCTCTCCCAAACGCCTTTATTTGTATTCTTGGGGCTTGAGATTATTGAACTGCCATGTGCGGTCGCGCTTGAATGTCACATCGTCGGGCTTGTTGCGGTAGATACGGCTATAGTCGAAGTAAAAACCCTTGATGCGCTCCTTGGGTCGCTGGGCTATGGGTACAAACATCGCCTCACGACTAACGATGCGATTCTCGTTGTAGGAGTAACCCTTCGATGCGAGTAGGTCGTATGCGTGTGAGAACATCAATACGTGCCATCTGTCACCCTCCTTGAGGCCTGTTCCCGAGCGCTCAATGGTCGAGAGTATGCCGTTTAGATGGTTGTAGTATAGTTGCTCACGACGAGTATCTTTCAATGCTCCATAGGCATAAGCCATCATGTTGAGTACCTTTGGATTAAATGGGTCTACCTCCATTGCTGCTATACCATTCTCGATGAGCGCCTCGAGCTGTCCCACAGTAGGCTGGTCGGGGTTGATGCCCGCCATAACGAGTAGCATCTTATCGAGTGCTGTATTCTCTGCAAAGGGACGGTAGTCCTCCTGGTACATAAAGCCGTAGTAGAGGTAGTGATACTCGAGGTCGGTGAGGGGCTCAGTGCCGTTGCGGTACTTGAGCATAAGGTTGGTATAGTAGTATGGCGACGAGGTTGATAGCGTTTGGTGGATGATATCATCCTCATCGGGAATGAGCAATGTCGCCTTAGCCTCACTTGCTGCGAGAGGATTGGGTTCCTCGGCGCGAAGTGTGGCAGGGGTAGATAGTGCTACTGCAAGTAGAAAGAGTAGTGTGATGTGTCTCATGGTATTAGTGTATCTAATGGCGTTTTATGACCAACGCACACACTACTTCAAATCGTACTTTGCAACGCCATTTTTTATGTCCTCGCGCAGGGTCTCAGTGCCCTCAACAAGTGGAAGGCGTACTTCGTCGCGTGTCAGTCCCATCACCGCTGTCATGCACTTAACGCCAGTGGGATTGCCCTCTCTGAAGAGTAGCGAGATGGGCTCTGTAAACTGCTCCATAGTGCGCTCAGCCTCTGCGAACTTGCCCTCCATGGCATCGTGTACACAACGGCAGAAACGCTCGGGAAATGCATTCGCTGCCACCGATATAACACCCATGCCACCACGCTTTACAAGCTCCACGGTGATGCCATCGTCACCCGAGATTACAAGGAAGTTCTCGGGCTTGCCATCGATAATATCCTGCATCTGCTCGATGCTTCCCGATGCCTCCTTTACGGCTACAATCTTGTCGGTTGCGTGAGCAAGGCGTAGGGTAGTTGCAGCAGTCATATTGACGCCCGTACGACCTGGTACGTTGTAGAGGATTACGGGAACTGGTGACGCCTCGGCTACAGCCATGTAGTGGCGATAGATGCCCTCCTGCGATGGCTTGTTGTAGTAGGGCACGACGCTCAAGATGGCCACTGCATCGTGCATATCGAATGTGCGCAACTGCTCCACCAAGTCGTGTGTATTGTTGCTACCCATGCCTACAACGATGGGTACACGGCCTGCAGTGCGTTCAACTATGAAGTCGTAGACCTGTTGGCGCTCCTTGAGCGAGAGTGTCGCAGTCTCGGCAGTAGAGCCGAGTGCCACGATGTAGTCCACACCACCAGCGATGACGTGTTCAACCATGCGCTCCAATGCTGGGTAGTCAACCTCGAAATTATTAAATGGGGTGATTAGTGCAACGCCTACACCCTTAATCTTGTTCTGTATCATCTCTCTTATCTTTGTTTTACGTTTACTAAAATAGTGTGCCCTGAATAGGCTTTACCTCCTCCTTTGCGGGCTCGGGTTGTGGCTCTACGGGGGCTTTCTCAGCAGTGGGCGCGCCCTCAATCATTGCCATAAATTCCTCCTCGCTGAGTATCGTTACGCCCAACTTTTCGGCCTTCTGTCGCTTTGCGGGACCCATATTCTCGCCTGCAACGATAAAGTCCACATTGGCAGATACGGCTGCAAGGTTGCGGCCTCCATGCTCCTCCACAAGTGCCTTCATGTCGTCGCGCGATCGACCCACAAACTTTCCCGATATAACTACGCTCTTACCCTCCAAGGCATTTGAAGAGCGTTGCTTCTCCTCTATCTCGAACTTTAGACCAGCGTCCTTAAGTCGCTCAACAATAGTGCGGTTGCGCTCATCGGCAAAGTATTCCGTAATAGCCACTGCAATCTTTGCTCCCACCTCCTCGGCCTCGGATAACTCCCCCACCGTAGCATTTGCTATTGCGTCGAGGGTGCGGAAGTGTGTTGCGATATATTTAGCAGTGGTCTCGCCCACGAAACGGATACCGAGGGCAAATAGAACACGCTCGAAGGCTACGCTCTTTGAAGCACGCACTCCATCGAGGATATTAGCTGCCGACTTATCACCCAAGCGTGGCAATGCTGCCAACTGTTGGGGATTGAGGTCATATATGTCTGCGATATCTTTGAGCATGCCGTTCTCCCAAAGTAACTCAATGGTCTCGCCACCCAGACCCTCAATATCCATCGCCTTTCGGCTCACGTAGTGCACAATACGGCCAATGATTTGGGGCTTGCACTTTGCGCTATTGGGGCAGAAATGCTTAGCTTCACCCTCATAGCGCACAAGCTCGCTACCACACTCGGGGCAGTGGGTAATATACTCAAAGGGTTTGCTGTCTGCGGGGCGCTCCGAGAGCTCCACCTCGGTAATCTTGGGTATAATCTCGCCGCCCTTCTCAACATATACCATGTCACCAAGGCGTATGTCGAGGGCTGCAATCTGGTCAGCATTGTGTATCGAGGCGCGCTTGATAATGGTGCCCGCCAACTGCACGGGCTCGAGGTTGGCAACGGGGGTGATAGCACCCGTGCGACCCACCTGGAAGTCGACACTCGTGAGGCGCGTGAGTGCGCGCTCTGCTTGGAATTTATATGCCACGGCCCAGCGGGGTGCTTTGGCTGTTGAACCAAGCGTGCGTTGTTGTGCGTAGCTGTTTACCTTGATTACGATGCCGTCAGTGGCAAAGGGTAGATTCTTGCGCTCAGTATCCCAATACGCTATGAATGCCTCAATCTCCTCGCGTGTGCGACATACCTTCATGTGCTCTGAGACCTTGAAATCCCATGTGCGTGCCGCCTCAAGGTTTTCGATGTGTGTGGCAAAGGGAAGGTTGTCGCCTGCGATATGGTAGAGTGTGCAGTCTAAGCCTCGGCGTGCCACGACCTGTGAGGATTGCTGTTTGAGTGTTCCCGCTGCGGCGTTGCGTGGATTTGCCATGGGCGCTTCGCCCTGAGCCTCGCGCTCGCGGTTTAGTCGGTCAAACGATGCGTAGGGCATATATATCTCGCCACGAATCTCAAAGAGCGTTGGGTAGCCCTCGCCACGAAGCTTCATCGGCACAGAGCCTATGGTGCGCACATTATTCGTTACATCGTCACCACGCTTGCCGTCACCACGCGTTACTGCGCGTTGTAGTACACCATTCTCGTAGCAAAGCGATATGGCCGTGCCGTCGAACTTAAGCTCGCATACAAACTCCACGTCGCTAACCTCGCGCGTGATGCGATCTATCCACTCGCCAAGCTCCTCACTCGAATAGGTGTTTGCCAACGACTGCATAGCATAGCGGTGCTCAACGCTCTCAAACTCTGACGTAAGGTCGCTGCCCACACGGCGGGTGGGGGAGTTGGGGTCGGCCTCCTCGGGGTATTTCGCCTCAAGGTCCTGAAGCTCACGCAACAAAGCGTCGAACTCAAAGTCCGAGATTGTGGGATTATTCTCAACGTAGTATTGATAGTTGCACTGCTCGAGGTATTGCTCGAGTTCACGCATTCTCTGTATGTCTTTGCTCTGTGTCATCCTTACGCGCATAATATGGTGTAAAGTTACATAATTTGTTTGTAACAACGAAGAATTTTCGAAAAAATAAAAAAAATATTGCGCAATGCTTGCACATTATCAAATTGTAGTTACATTTGCGGAAAATTTCGGGCAGTTAATGTTTGCTGATTCCTGCTCCGAATAAGGTTAATACAAGTAAGTTTTTATATATTAGATTTATGGCTACTGATAACAAGAAGAGACGTCTTATTACAAGCTTCCACAATCTTACTCCCGAGCAGCAGGCAGAGGTAAAGGCCCTCTATCCTTTGGGATTTACCGAGGTTATGACTCGTTACGATAAACCCGATGGTTCATTCTTCTACACCGTACCTTACGAGACCGAGGATACATACTACATGGTGAAGATTGATGTTAAGGTTGACGATGGTCAGGATGATGATAACGACGGCTTCTACGATGAGGACGATTTGAAGGGCGCAGATGAGTTGGCAGACGCATCTGATGAGGCCTCTGACGACGACTTCTAATCGACTTTATATAACAAAAAGAAAAACGATGCAGCTCAATGAGTTGCATCGTTTCTTTTAAATGACTATTTGCGGTGACTGCACTCCTTTGTGCAACCCGAGCAACGTGTGGTGTCGTGACAGGTGAAGAGCCTCCACGCTTTGCGTATAATGACGGCAACCACTACAACGGCAATGATTGCCACAACGATACTTTGCCAGTCCATACGTCGCTACATAAATAACATTGTTAGGTGATATCCTCCCCATGCCAGGAGCCATGCTATCGTGGTGTTATATAACGCCGAACCTATTGCCCACTTCCAGTTCAGCTCCGAGGCTATGGCTACAATAGTGGCGATACATGGCAGATATAATAGCGCAAAGATGAGGAATGCTACGGCCGTAGGCAGAGACATGTCATCTGCTACGTGCTTACTGATGTGGTGGATTGTCTCCTCTTCGGTTGTAGCCTCGTCATCGGGGTGCGAGTGTAGAACGCTGAGAGTGCTCACAACAATCTCCTTTGCGGGGATACCCGAAACAAGGGCTACCGAAGCCTTCCAATCCATATCCATAGGCTCGAATATAGGCTCTGTAACCTTGCCAATCTTACCCATATATGACTGCTCGTAGCTGTTGACATTCTCGGTGTTAGTGCCCACCTCGGGGCGTGGATAGTAACCCAATAGCCATACTACGATAGATGCGATAAGGATAAGACCACCCATCTTTTTGAGGTACTGCGCACACTTGTTCCACATATGACGGATTGTTGTCTTGGGCATAGGTATGCGATAGGGCGATAGCTCCATAACAAATGGCGCCTCCTGCTCGCGGAACATGAAACGGCGCATAAGGCGCGCTGTAATCACGGCGATAAGGATGCCAAGAATATACATCGCAAAGAGTACAATGCCGGCATATTGATGGAAGAATGTGCCGATAATCATCATGTATATTGGCAGTCGCGCGCTACACGACATGAAGGGCACTACCATAATGGTTATAAGGCGCGAAGTACGACACTCGATGGTGCGGCATGCCATAATTGCTGGTACGTTGCAGCCGAAGCCCATGACCATGGGTATGAACGACTTGCCGTGAACACCCATGCGGTGCATAACCTTATCCATGATAAATGCCGCGCGTGCTAAATATCCCGAGTCCTCAAGGAACGAGATAAAGAGATATAATATCATGATGTTGGGCAGGAAGACCAAGACGCTACCTACGCCACTAATAACACCATCAGTGAGCATATCGCGCAGTGCTCCTGCCTCCATTGCGTTGCGCACAGCGTTATATAGCCAGTCTACACCCAACTCAATCCACTCCTGAGGATATTTGCCTAGCTCGAATGTCGAGACGAACATCAGGAACATGATGGCAAAGAAGATGGGGAAACCCCATATGCGGTGCGTTACAATGGCATCGAGTTTGTCGCTGAGGGTGTCGCGACCGCTCTTTGGTGCGCGATAGGTCTCCTTAAGCGCTCCCGAGATAAAACCATACTTCTGGGTCGATACGGTGGTTTCGATATCCTCGCCGAGCGATGCCTCAATCTCCTTGCGTGCCTCCAACGCCATCTTGATCCAGCGCTCCTTGTGTGGTGACGACTCAAGAAGACTCTCTATCTCCTTGTCTCCCTCAATCAATTTTAGCGCGAAGTAACGTGGCGGGAAGTGCGCGATTAGCTCCTCGCGGTGTAGGCGCATATCGGCATTGAGAGCTTCAAGATTCTCCTCCATAACCGAACCATAGCCGATGTGGATGTGTCGCACACGCTTATCCCTATTCTCGTGCACCGCAACAATCGTATCCAACAACTCCTCGATGCCTCTGCCCGTAGGGGCGACAACGGGAATCATCGGAACGCCTATCATGCCGCCAAGTGCTTCGTGGTCGAACTCTGCACCACTCGCCTCAAGTTCATCGTACATATTCATGGCGATGACCATCTTGGGGCTCATGTCGATAAGTTCGGTGGTGAGGTATAGGTTGCGCTCGAGGTTTGAGGCAACAATCGTATTTACAATGATGTCGGGGGAGTCGTCTATAATATGTCTGTGAACATAGACCTCCTCGGGTGAGTATGCCGAGAGGGCATAGGTGCCTGGAAGGTCTGTGATTTCCAACGTGTAACCCTTGTAGGTGAGTGTGCCACGCTTGGCATCTACTGTAACACCACTGTAGTTGCCTACATGCTCGCTTCGTCCGCAGAGCGTGTTGAAGAGTGATGTCTTGCCCGCGTTGGGATTACCCACCAAACCTACGCGTATCTGCTTGAGGCTATTGTCCACGGCGCGCTCCACGATATCCTCGTTCTTTATGAGCGATGTAGTGTCGCTCATAGAGAGTCGCTCGGCCTCCTCACGTGTCATTACAACAATCATCTCGGCCTCCTTGCGGCGTAACGAGATGTCGTAGCCCATGATGTGGTACTCGATAGGGTCTTTGAGTGGCGCGTCAAGGACCACTGTAACCTCTTGACCCTTAACGAAGCCCATCTCCATTATGCGACGACGAAAGCCACCATAGCCAAGCACCTTGACCACCGTAGCTGTCTCCCCTGTTTTTAGTTCACTTAGTCGCATACTTTATGTTTATTTATTTTATTCTGCGCAAAGATACGACAATTGGCTCTGTTGTGCAATCCCCATTTATAGGGATTTTGTTTTTGGATGCGGTGCATATTTATTCATTTTGCCGCTCGCTTATAAGTATAAGTAGTTAATTTGTCGGAAAATCATGACTTTATGATGCATTTTTTTTAGAAAAAATTTGCAAACAAAAAATAATTTATAACTTTGCGTAGTGAAAAACCTTTAATAATTGATTTAATATGAAGACATTGGTAGAGAACATCGCAGCTCAGTATGCAGCTTTTGCTGAGAATGCAAACGCTCAGGTAGAGAAGAACAACAAGGCAGCAGGTACTCGTGCTCGTAAGGCAGCTTTGGAGCTTACAAAGCTTCTTAAGGAGTTCCGCAAGGTTTCTGTTGAGGCTTCAAAATAAGCACACTCTTGTGATATGAGGTCAGCGGACCTCGCAAGTAAGTAGTCAAGATGGAGTTAATCCCCGTCTTGACTATCTTTTTTTATGTCGATGCCAAGTGTCCTTGTACCTGAAATCGTAAAAAAATATCGTCGTAATTTCTTAATACTAAATTTTTTTGTACCTTTGCCGCGATTGTAATACATAAATGTATGATGGGACGAGTGAAGATGATATATGCAACTATCTTGGCGGCTATATATGTAGCAGCCTCGCTTATGTCATCACTCTCTGTGCTCTGCTGTGACCATCCTCACCATACGCACCACGTCACCGAGAGCGTTGAGTGCAGTTGCGGAAACCACCACAGCGTAGTCTCTTCGGATGACATCCTTGCATTTAACGAGGAGTGTTGTGACCACGAACATGTCCTTTTGAGTGATGTTCACACTCAGATAATCCCAGACAACGAGCGCGATAGTAGTGCATTAAATATCTCAAACATTCTCCTCGCATTGGTTGCTATAATCGATATTGCGGGGAATGATAACACCTTACTTCTTGCCGCCGAAGAGTTATATCGTGGCGATGAAGCCCTGCCGCTTAGGGCGGCATTCTCAAGGTACGACTCGTTGCGTGCCCCTCCTGTGCTTGCTTAGGTGTCTTACGCCCTAATAGGGTGTCGTAGCACCATATCGCTCTCTCTCTACCCAACGTAGAGGGATAATCCCATATAAAAGCATAAGTAATTAATAGCCAAAATATAAAGATGAAAAACAGAATCATTATTCTACTTGTAGGCCTCATTCTCCTGCCTGTTATGGCTGTGGCACAGCGTGTGGTTACAGGTACAGTTATGGATGCCAACACTGAGCAGCCCCTTATTGGTGCTTCGCTTTACTGGAAGAATACAACCGCGGGTGCTACAACAAACGTAGATGGCACCTTCTCTATCCGTCGCGTAAGTGGCTTTGAGACACTTGTTGTCGACTATCTTGGTTACGATATCGCAGAACTTGATATGAATGACAAGGAGGTGAACGAGGTAACCATCAAGTTGACTCCCTCAGCCGTAGATATCGACGAGGTCGTTGTGGAGGGTCAGCAGCGCGGTAACTACGCAAAGCAGGGTGGTATCACACGTCAAGAGCAGATATCGTTTGCTGGTTTGTGTAAGATGGCATGTTGCTCATTGGCGGAGTCGTTCGAGAACTCTGCTTCGGTGACCGTGGGTTATAGCGACGCAATCTCTGGTGCACGCCAGATTAAGATGCTTGGTCTTGCTGGTACATACACACAGATTCTTGATGAGAACCGCCCCATTATGCAGGGTGCGGGTGCTACATACGGTCTTAGCTATACACCAGGTATGTGGCTCAACTCTATTCAGGTATCTAAGGGTGTAGCATCGGTTACTGCAGGTCACGAGGCTATCACAGGCCAGATTAACCTTGAGCACCGCAAGCCTACAGATGATGAGCGCTTCTTCCTTAACCTCTACTTCGACTCGGAGCTCCGTCCCGAGATTAACGTATCGTCGGCTATTCCACTTACACCCGATAAGAGCCTCTCGACTGTTATCATGGCGCACGGTTCGCTCGATACTGCTTCGCATGATATGAACCACGATGGCTTCTCGGATATGCCCAAGTCAAACCAGATTAACGTGGCAAACAAATGGTTGTGGCAGACAAGCGACGGCAAGCAGTTCCGCTGGGGCTGGAAGGTTGTAAACGAGAACCGCCTCGGTGGTCAGATGGGTTACACAAAGGACCTCTACGATGAGATGGTTAACAACCTCGAGTCTAACACATACGGCTCTGCTATCCACAACCGCAATATCAATGCCTACATCAAGGCGGGTATCCCTGTGGGTTATGAGCGTACATTTACTGGCGACCCCGCAGATGCTGTGCAGAACAACGTGGCGATGATTCTCGACTACGACAACTACCTCACCGACTCATACTTCGGTCGCAGCAAGGTTGATGTCTTGGAGAATACTTTCCGCTTCAACATCACATACGCACACTACTTCACACAGCGCTCGTCGCTCAACGCAGGTGCTTCGTACTATGCCCGCATGATGAACGATAACTACTCGCACTTCGGCTCTAACGATGGCTACCAGTGGGATTTGAAGAACAATAGCACACTTATGGAACCTGGTATCTTCGCGGAATATACCTACCAGATAGAGGAAAAATTCTCGCTTGTTGCGGGTATCCGTGGCGACTACGCTATGGTGGGCAACAACTACTATGTTAAGGATGCGAAGAACAAGTTCCTTATCACACCTCGTGCCCACATCAAGTGGAGCATCACACCTCGCACTACGTTGCGTGCTTCGGCAGGTCTCGGCTCACGCCGTCAGAACCTCGTTACGGATAACATCTGGATGATGACCACATCGCGTGAGATTCTCAACCTCGACAACCTCCACGATGATATGGAGCAGGCGTTGACCGTGGGTGGTAGCATCTCGCAGACATTCCGCCTTGCGGGTGACGACATGGCGACCATCAGCTTCGACTACTTCCGTTCGCAGTTCTTCAACACCATGGTCTTTGATCAGGAGACAGCGAACAACACCATCGCAATCTACAATAGCCACGAGCGTTCGTTCACGGATAACTATCAGGTTGACTTCAACTGGACACCTTTCCGCGGCTTCGACCTCTTCGCTACATTCCGCTATACCAATGCAAAGATTACGTTGGAGCAGGATGGCGAGAAGGTACTCGTAGAGCGCCCACTTACCTCACGCTATAAGGGTCTTATCAATATTCAGTATGCCGTAGGCCGCTGGGTATTCGATGCTACTGCACAGCTTAATGGCCCCGTTCGTTTGCCTGAGCTTGAGGGTGACCTCATAAAGGCGGTTGAGAACCCCAACCTCTCACCCGTATATCCTATGTTCTTTGCGCAGGTGAGCTACAAGATGAGTAACCTCACGCTCTATGCTGGTTGCGAGAATATCGCCAACTACATGCAGGGTCACAATGGCCACGGTCAGGCTCCCATTCTCGGTGGTGATGCTCCCTACAACCCTGGCTTCAACTCATCAGCCGTGTGGGGACCTCTCATGGGTCGTAAGTTCTACATCGGTTTGCGCCTTAACATCTACTAATTTGTTGTGATAAGCAGTCAATTTTACCGAGCCTATATCTAGCTGCTTCTGACAACAAATTGCAAAAAGGAATAATAAATTACAAATTGATCCGTTAACTTAATAAAACATTATAAAACTATGAAGAAGATTATTTTGGTGCTTTTCGTGGCACTTTTCAGCGTAGCAGTAGCTGACGCACAGCAGCCTAAGAAGGGCGAGAAGAAGACCGTTACAACAACTTTCGTAACCGATATCGACTGCGAGGGTTGCGCAAAGAAGGTTACTAACACTATCCCCTACGAGAAGGGTGTTAAGGATGTACAGGTTGATGTTCCATCAAAGACCGTAACCGTAACTTATGACCCTGCTAAGACTAACGATGAGGCGCTTGTTAAGGCATTCTCAAAGATTAAGATTAAGGCTGAGGCTGGTTGCTGCGGTGACTGCGCACCCAAGGGCGAGAAGAAGGAGGCAGCTTGCTGCGATGGTCACGACCACGGCCACTCACACGGTCATAGCCACAAGCACTAATAGTGGGGTAGCATAATCTGCTCGACCATATTAAAAGATTAGGGGTTGTCCGCAAAGGACAACCCCTAACTCTTTTTTGTATTGATGGGTCGCTACTCCGAAACCTGATCTTCGGTAGCGTTCTCTTCGACCTTTATCTCTTCGCACTCAACGACTACCTCCTCGAAGGCAACCTCTTCGCCAGCCTCATCTTTGATGGGCTCGGGAAGAACAGGAAGCTCCGACTTGCTGATTAACCACCAGCCGCGATAGTAGTAATACATAGCAACGATGCCACCGCCAATTAAGATTACAAACGCTAGGATGAAGGCAACCAATGCGCCCGTAGCGTCACCCAATGCGTTAAGGAATTCAATATCCTCATCTGTCATCTCATCGCCCATAGAGTCCCAAATGCCCGATAACAAGATGTCGTTCTCCTCCTCAGTCTCTAATTCATCATAATCATCATACTCTTCGTATTCGTAGTAGGAGTCGATGCCGGCCAATAGACCGCTGACCTCAGAGTCGTCATTTGCTGTGTAATCGAGGTTGTCAAATGCACTGAATGCCAATGATATTACGGCGAAAATCATGATGATAGAGCCCAATGCAGTAACAGCAAACGAGATGATGTAGTATAGGAATATGTTGTGCGCACCCTGCTTCGCAAGTTCAGGCATATCGTTAGCCTTGCGTAGTCTAATAAAGGCGATAAACTGTATAACTGTGCCTGCAATTGCTGCGCACTCAACAAGAGAGTTTAGCATCTGGGCGCCAACACCAATATATGGAATTGTTGTAAAACCACCAATTACGCTCGCTGCTACGGATGCTATAAGCGTGATTAGCAGACCCAACGAGAGTAGTTTGATGCTTTTCTTGAGTGACTCGGGCGCAGCATTTTGCCACTTTCTAACATCGAAATAGAATATCCACATCATCACGACTGAGACGATGGCGGGTATGAGCATCATAAGCATAACGATGATGCTAATCATAATAAGTGGAGTGCCGACGCTTGGCGTATCTTCAAATGTGTCTACGCCAATACATAGCATCACAAGACCAATCAATAGCAAAGCGATGCATGCTATCCCCAGGTACAGCATAGTGCGCTGTCTCTTCCACATTGCGCCAACAGCCTCTTTCCAACTCTTGGCAGCCTCGATAGATTGCTGATAGGGTGTCATAATAGTATAAGTTTTGTTTGTTATTACTTTCTAAAGATGAAGTACACGGCAAGAACCAAGCAGAGGAAACCAACATAGTGGTTCCACTTGAGTCCCTCGTGCAGAAATATTGCCATAAAGAGCGAGAAGACCACCAACGATATAACCTCCTGGATAACCTTCAGGTGCCATAGCGTAAATGGGCCTCCGAACTCTGTGCTACCAAGTCGGTTGGCGGGAACCTGAAAGCAATACTCCAAGAGTGCCACGCACCAACTGATGAGTACGATTACGAGCATGCCCTTGAGCATGAATGGCTTTTCGGGTGAGCTGAAACGCTCGAGTTTGTCCTTGAAGGCGATGTGGCCATACCACGCGAGGGTCATAAAGACATTCGAGCAGATGAGAAGTGCTATTGTTGAGATACCTCTTCCAAGCATATAATTTCGTTTTTGTTAAAGGTTTATTAGGACAAAATTATAAAAAAAATAATAAATAGGCGTGGTGTGGGCTCTTTTTTTTGTTAGTCTCATATTTTCGTTGTAATTTTACACCGATTATTGTATTACAAACTATAACCAACAAATGATGAACAAATTTTTAGGACTTACCGCTATGGGAGTTATTGCATTGGCATCGTGCACAGCACCTGTCGAGCAGACTAAGCAGGAGGAGCAGCCTTGGATTGTTGATCGTTTCGACGACATCAAGGTTATCCGCTATGAGGTTCCTGGTTTTGAGAACCTTACACTCCAGGAGAAGGAGTATGTTTACTACCTCTCTGAGGCAGCAAAGTGTGGTCGAGATATCCTCTTCGATCAGAACTTCAAGTATGGCTTGGCTATTCGCCGTACTTTCGAGACTATCTACACTGATGCTCGCAACACAGCTGAGGCTGAGAGCGAGGAGTTCAAGGCTTTTGAGAAGTACTTGAAGAAGATGTGGTTTGCTAATGGCATCCACCACCACTACTCTAACGACAAGTTCACTCCTGAGTTCTCTGAGCCATGGTTCCGTGAGCAGCTCGCACTCTACATCAACGACTCAAATCGTCAGATGGATGAGGAACTTCTTTGCCGTATCATCTTCGACAAGGAGTTTTACGCTTCACGTCTCAACCAGAAGGCAGGTGTGGATGTAATCACTGCTTCGGCTAACAACTACTACGAGGGTGTTAACCAGGAGGAGGTAGAGGCATTCTACGCTGCTATGGCTGCTGCTGACGATGGTAACCCCGAGCCTATCTCTTACGGTCTTAACTCTAAGCTCGTTAAGGATGAGAATGGCAACGTTGTTGAGCAGGTTTGGAAGGTTGGTGGCATGTACTCTGAGGCTATCGAGCAGATTGTATACTGGTTGGAGAAGGCTGCAACCGTAGCCGACGACACTCAGCGTGCTACAATCGAGGCACTCATTGCTTACTACCGCACTGGTGACCTCAAGAAGTTCGACGAGTACAACATCCTTTGGGTTAAGGACACTGATTGCAACGTGGACTTCGTTAACGGCTTCATCGAGAGCTATGGCGATCCTCTTGGCCGCAAGGCTTCATGGGAGTCTGTAGTAAACTTCCGCGACGTAGAGGCTTGCAAGCGTACAGAGATCATGGCTGCAAATGCTCAGTGGTTTGAGGATAACGCACCTATCAACCCTGCATATCGCAAGGAGGAGGTTAAGGGTGTGTCTGCAAAGGTTATCACAGTGGCTATGCTTGGTGGCGACTGCTTCCCCGCAACAGCTATCGGTATCAACCTCCCCAACGCTGACTGGATTCGTAAGGAGCACGGCTCAAAGAGCGTAACTATCGATAACATCACATACGCATACGCAAAGGCAGCAGAGGGTAATGGCTTCAGCGAGGAGTTCATCCTTCGCGAGGAGGATCGTGAGCGCGCTAAGCTCTATGGTAAGCTTGGTGATGACCTCCACACTGACCTTCACGAGTGTCTTGGTCACGGCTCTGGTCAGCTCGCTCCTGGTACAAAGGGTGATGAGCTTCGCACATACTCTTCAACACTCGAGGAGGCTCGTGCAGACCTCTTTGCTCTCTACTACCTCGGTGACGAGAAACTCGTAGAGATTGGTCTTATCCCCACTTTGGATGTTGCATGGTCACAGTACTCTGACTACATCATGAACGGCTACATGACACAGCTTTCACGCATCGAGCTCGGTAAGGATGTAGAGGAGTCACACATGCGTAACCGTAAGCTTATCGCTGAGTGGTGCTACGAGAAGGGTAAGGCTGAGAACGTAATCGAGCTCGTAAAGGAGAACGGTAAGACATATATCGTTGTTAACGACTTCGTACGCCTCCGTGAGCTCTTCGGTGAGCTTCTTTGCGAGGTTCAGCGCATCAAGTCTGAGGGTGACTACGAGGCTGGTAAGGCTCTTGTAGAGAACTACGCTGTTAAGATTGAGCCTAACCTCCACGCTGAGGTTATCGAGCGTAACAAGGCTCTCAACATCGAGCCTTATGGTGGTTTCGTTAACCCATCATACGAGCTCGTATATGGTAAGGATGGTAAGATCGTTGACGTTAAGGTTTGCTACGACAACAACTATGTTGAGCAGCACCTTGACTACTCGAAGAACTATTCGTTCCTTCCCACCTTCAACTAATTTGTTGTGATAGTGGCGCATCTGCGCCGCTTCAATCAAAGCCCCGAATGGGACGTACGCCGAAGTACTACCCATCCGGGGCTTTTTCGTGTCAGCGCCACATCTGCACCACTCTGACAACAAATTTATTCTAATTTATTCTAATCTAATTTGTTCTATCCTATTATTATAGTTTACGCCTCGTAGTCTAAAAACTTCTCGTCAAAGTTAACCAAATAGACGCGTTCCGTAGCACGTGTAATGGCGGTGTAGAGCCATCTCATCATATCCCTCGACATCTCCTCGTCGCCAAATAGACATCTATCCACAAAGACCGCTTTCCACTGTCCACCCTGCGCCTTATGACAGGTTACGGCGTAGGCAAACTTTACCTGCATGGCATTGAAGTGCTGGTTCTCGCGGATGGCACGATAGCGCTTCGTGCGCGACTTGATATCTTCATAATCCTTCTCTATCTCGTAGAATAGTTTGCGGCTCTCCTCGCGAGTCAGTGATGGCGACTCCGAAGCCAAGGTGTCGAGCATGACCTTTGCCTCCATGGTGTAATCGTCGTAGTCGGGAAACTCCACAACGGCATCTATAAACCTGAATCCATAGAACTCCTCAAAGCGTCGTATGCGCTTTAGTCGTACTACATCGCCATTTGCCACGAACGACATGGGCGAGTGCTCATCGCGCTCGGCGTAGAAGTAGTTATTCTTTACAATCATCAACATATCGCCACTCTCAATCTCCTCCTCTGCCGAAAGGTTGTAACGGCGTATACCCTCGTTGTACTTATTAGCGCGTTTGTTCGAGCGTGTGATAACGATGGTCTCATCGCGTCCATACTTTGAGTAGCACTCTTCGAGAGCCTCAAGTAGCTCGTTGCCCTGCACACTACGGAAGTCAGAGTGCGACATATCGAAGCGAGGTATCTCGTATAGGCGATTCTCAAGCATGCAACGTAGCATCGTGGCGTTAAAGAGTATGCCCGAGTCCTGTGTCTGGCGAACAACCTCGTCCATGGTGTTGTAGTCTACATCGCCGTAGGGTAGAAGCTCTGCGGGGTCGAGGGCGGGGCTGTAGTCGACGCCTACGGGTGGAAGCTGTGCATCATCGCCCACCAACATCAGGCGACACTCCTTGCCACTACGCACATACTTAACAAGGTCTTCAAGAAGGTTGCCCGAGCCAAACGTAGCATCCTCGGATGATGCGGTAGAGAGCATCGAGGCCTCATCTACTATGTACACCACATTTTTGTCCTTGTTGAAGTCGAGCGAGAACTTTGACTCGTAATCGGCCATCGTACGCTCGCGATATATCTTCTTGTGTATGGTGTAAGCCTCTTTCTTGGCGTAGTGTGATAGCACCTTTGCGGCACGTCCTGTGGGTGCAAGGAGTATCGTTTTGATACCCAGCTCGTTGAACGCTGATACGAAGGCTGCGATGATGGTTGTTTTACCTGTTCCGGCATATCCATTAAGCAGAAAAATGCGCTCATAATCTGCGTCAGTTACCCACTCGGATAACTTTTCTATTATTTTTTTTTGGTTAAAAGTTGCTTCAACCGATAATTTTGCGTAAATTTGATGCGAAATATGTGTGCTAAGCATAGCTCCCTATTTTGAACGTGTACATAAGACGATACAAACTTAATAAAAAATAATAACAAAATGAAAAATTCAAGATCTATCTTGGTTACTATCCTAACTATTGTGTTGCTCGCAGTAGTTGGTGTTTTTCTCTATTGGAACGTAACTATCGTTTCAACCCCAATTCAGTTCGAGAATCAGTTCGAGAAGCGTACTGCAGCCGTTGTTGAGAAGGGTCAGTATGTAGTAAAGCTCGAGCAGGCTTATCGCGACAACAATCCCGAGAAGAAGTTCACTACAAATTGGGATGAGCTTACAGAGTTCGCTTTGAACGGTATTATGGAGTATCGCAGCCAGATCTACGATGAGAACAACTTGGAGAACGCAGCTATCATCGAGGAGCTTCGCAAGCAGGACAAGAACTGGAAGAACGAGCGCGTTGTTCGCGTAGCTGTTCGTGATACTGTATTTGATGATATCTACGGCAAGTGCCGCCTTACTGAGGAGGAGATGGCTAACTTGCGTTATATCCCTTTCACAAACAACGAGGTTGAGTTCCAGCTCGACACTGCAACTTATGAGTCTGGTGCATACCGCACTCACTTGCTTTGCTGCCACGCTCCCTATGTTAAGTTCATCGACCACAAGACCTACAATGTTGAGTTCTGGAACCTTCTTGATGAGAAGTTCGTTTACTTCATCAATCACCAGGATGCAAGTGAGGATATGAAGAAGATGAAGGCTGAGGGTATCAAGGCTGTATTCGACAAGAAGGGCGAGGATAAGTACATGATTGGTACTTCACACCCTATCCCAATGGATGATCAGTTCTTCGGTATTACTTTCGGTAGCCTTGAGGAGCCTACAAACGAGGCACTTCAGCCACTCAGAGGCGGTAGCGCTAAGTAGTCATGATGCAAACATCACTAAATAATGTGTCCATCCGCCTCAAGTCGGGTGGACACTCTTTTTCAACCTCAGAGCTTAGTGCCGAGATGCGTAGCGCCTCGCAGCCCTTGGAGGTCGTTGTGCTCACCGCAAAGACAACATTGGTGCCTGCGGAGTTCTTCGACAGAGTGCATGTTGCGGACTACCTCGCAGAGGTGGGTCTTTCTCCCGCTGCTGATGAGTGTGCAGTATATAGCAGTGCCGAGGGTGGCGTTGTTGCTGTTATGGCTATTAGCAAGCAGCGCTATGAGGAACTAAACGATGTAATAAGTGCGGGTGTCGCCTTTACATCGCCACTTATTGCTAACTCAAACATTGAGAAGGGTAGTGTAATCCATCTTGAAGATGGTGTTCTCTATGTTAATATTTACGATGGTGGTATGCGCTTTGCTGAGGCTTTCGAGTGTGCGAATGATGCCGATGTGTTGTACTATCTTGCTACGGTGAATGAGGTGTATGGCATATATAATATGTACGCGCGCGCGAGGGGTGATGTTAAGCATTTGCAGAAACTGTTGAAACCAATATTTAAGAATCTGGTATGCGAATAATAAGTGGAAAATATCGTGGTCGCACAATTGTCCCACCACGCAACCTCCGTGCACGCCCAACAACCGATTTTGCCAAGGAGAACCTCTTTAATGTGCTTGGCAATTTGGTAGACTTCGAGGAGCTTGATGTGCTTGATTTGTTCTCGGGTACGGGTTCGATAAGTTATGAGTTTGCATCGCGCGATGCGCGTAGTGTCACTTCAGTAGAGGTGAATAGCGTGCACCATAACTTTATACGCCAGACGGCACGCGACCTTCAGTTCGAGAACTTCTTTGCTGTTAAGGCAAACGTGTTCCTCTACCTTAAGAGTTGCACCAAAAAGTTTGACCTTATTTTCTCGGATGCGCCATACGATTTGGAGGGTAGTGAGGAGGTTATTCGCCTCGTCTTTGAGCGAGATTTGCTCGCTGAGGATGGCATTCTGATATTTGAACACTCGAAGGATCAGGATGTTAGCAGCTTCCCTAACTATTGGCAGACGCGTAGTTATGGTAGTGTTCAGTTCTCATTCTTTAGAAAAGAGTAAAATTTTTCAAAAAAAGTAGCGAAAAATTTTGTGGGTTTGAGAAAAAATGCTACCTTTGCAACGCAATCGAGAAATAACGATTGTATGGCTCTAAAAATGGTGTGGTAGTTCAGCTGGTTAGAATACCTGCCTGTCACGCAGGGGGTCGCGGGTTCGAGTCCCGTCCATACCGCCAAGAGGAGTAATCCTCACAACATTTTGTAGCAATCTTAGTTCGGTTGCAAGAGCCAATAACTGGTGTGGTAGTTCAGCTGGTTAGAATACCTGCCTGTCACGCAGGGGGTCGCGGGTTCGAGTCCCGTCCATACCGCTAAAAGGATGATCTTATGGGTCATCCTTTTTTTTGTATATGTTGACGATGCTACTATTGTAG
>JAZRAT010000072.1:0-18038 GCA_045634725.1 Alistipes sp.
TACCACAGTCAACTGCTTGTACACCTGTGTTGCATCGGGCTCGATGGCAACGTTGAGGAGCTTACGCTTCTCGCCACGGTTGATGGCTGAAACCACACCGCTAACGGGAGAAGTGAAGAGGATGCGTGGATTGTTCTTATCGAAGAACAACGCGCTACCTGCCTCTACCTTGTCACCTACCTTAACCAACAGCTTAGGTGTAACGTTCTCGTAATCAAGTGGGCTAACAGCGTATGACTTCGCCATGGGAGCATTCTCCAAGCGAGCCTCAGCCTTGCCTACGAGCTTGATGTCGAGACCTTTACATAATTTAATGTTTTTCGACATAAAAACTGTTTGTTAGATTATAAGTTTAATTTAATAGTTTTATAGTGTAATTTTATCGCTTACAAAATTTTATGGTGTACCGATATACATTATAAAATGCGCACGAAGATACGGATTTTTTTTGAATTGACCAATCATTTCGTGGCATATTTGCATTTTGGTAGATAATTTAGTACATTTGTAGTCGGATGAGCGACGTGAAGAAAATATTGGTGGATATACACACCCACCATCCGAGAGCTGATGTAATCTCGCCAGAGATGGCGGGTACGCATCCGTGGGATGCAGAGCGTGGGTGCGCACTTCCCGATTTTGACCACTGCGACATCATTGGCGAGACGGGCTTAGACTTCGCGTGCGAGGTGGATAGGGTGGCACAGGAACGACTGTTTCGGGAGCACCTCGAGGTGGCGGAGAGGCTCGAAAAACCTGTTGTGCTACACACGGTTAAGGTCTTTGAGCCGACCATAAAGATTCTCGCTGATTACAACCTCCAGGGCGTTGTGTTTCATGGCTTTGTCGGTTCGGGACAGCAGGCCGATGAGGCGTTGCGAAGAGGCTACTACCTATCGTTTGGCCTTCGTTCGCTACGCTCGCCAAAGACGCGTCAGGCGATAGCCGCAACACCCCTCGATAGGCTCTTTTGCGAGACCGACGATGACCCTTCGTTGGACATCGCAGAGATATACGCCAAGGTAGCGGGGATTAAGGGTGTAACGCTCGCAGAATTAGAGAGATACATATACGAAAACTATAAAAGACTTTTTAGACTACGATGAGTAATTGGCTCGAAAGAACAGAGTTACTTTTGGGAGAGGAGAAGCTTAACTTGCTACGCAACGCGAATGTATTGGTTGTGGGCGTGGGTGGTGTAGGTGCTTACGCCGCCGAGATGATTGTCCGCGCGGGTGTCGGTCGCATGACCATTGCCGATGCCGACAAGGTGTCGGAGAGTAATATCAACCGCCAGCTCGTCGCCTTGCACTCGACCATTGGTCGCGAGAAGTGCGACATCCTCGCAGAGCGACTGAAGGATATAAATCCCGAGTTGCAACTCACTGTGGTTAACCGCTTTATCAAGGACGACGAGACCGATGCACTGCTCGATAGCGACAAATTTGACTATGTCGTGGATGCTATCGACACCCTCTCACCGAAGCTCGCACTCATTAAGGGTGCGCTCGATAGAGGCATACCTCTAGTAAGCTCAATGGGTGCGGGAGCAAAGACCGATCCTACGCTTATGGAGATTAAGGATATAGCCAAAACGCACCACTGTCCTTTGGCGCATATGCTCCGCAAGCGTCTGCATAAAATTGGCATAAAGCGTGGTTTCTGGGCGGTATTCTCGCCCGAACCTGTGCGCGAAGGCGCGATGATTTTGTGCGAGGAGCAGAACAAAAAGTCGAACGTAGGCACTATATCCTACATTCCCGCTATGTTTGGCATAGGTTGCGCCTCGGTTGTTGTGCGCGACTTGGTGGGCGAATTTAGGCGTGAGGAGAAAACTGAATAACCTAAAATTAAAATAATGATAATATGAATAAAATAGTCTTTTTGGATGAGTATAGCATCGCGGGTCGCGACCTCTCATCCATCACATCGCAGGGTGAATATATGGCATACGAGAACACTACAAAGGAGCAGGTTGTGGAGCGCCTCAAGGGTGCCGATGTAGCCATTACAAACAAGGTTATGATTGATGGCGATGCAATGCGCCAATTGCCTGACCTTAAGCTTATTTGTGTGGCGGCAACGGGTATGAATAACGTAGACCTTGAGGCAGCAAAGGAGCTCGGCATCGTGGTAAAGAATGCTGTGGGCTACTCAACAACTTCGGTTGCGGAGACTACGCTCGCCTCGGCCCTTGCCCTTGCGCGCAACATCGTATATTTCGACGAGTACTTCCACGATGGTCGCTACTCGAAGGCTGACCGCGCCTTCTGCTACGACCGCTTCACCTTCGAGCTTCGTGGCAAGAAGTGGGGTATCATAGGCCTCGGTAACATCGGCCGTGAGGTGGCACGCCTTGCCTCGGCCTTTGGTTGCGAGGTGCGCTACTTCTCAACTTCGGGCACCAAGCGCGAGGAGGCTTATCCCGCAATGGAACTTAAGGAGATGTTGGAGTGGTGTGACATCCTCTCTGTACACTCACCCCTTAACGAGCGCACACGCGGTCTTGTGGGTCGCGACGAGTTGAAGGTCATGAAGCCTACATCGTTGGTTATCAACGTGGCACGCGGTGGCATTATAGATGAGGCGGCACTTGCTGAGGCTCTCGACAATGGCTGGGTTTCGGCTGCGGCGCTCGACGTATTCTCCGTAGAGCCACTCCGTGAGTCACCCCTATATAATATTAAGGACCGCTACCGCCTCTTGGCGTCGCCCCACAACGCATGGTCTGCTGCCGAGGCTATCGACCGCCTTATTGAGTGCGTGGCGAACAACATCCGCACCTGGAAGGAGTCGCTATAGTAGCACCCATAGCATAAAAAATGGAGATGTCCACGCGGGCATCTCCATTCTTTATTTATATGAGGTTTATTTCTTCTTATCACTTTTCTCTCTCTTTGCCTTCTCCTTCTTCTCGCCCTTCAGGAACTTGGGGCGACCGAAGTTGAAGCCAACGCCTGCATAGGCATTCATAGACTTCATGTAGCGGGGCAGAGGAACCTGTACGCCCTCCACGGTTGGACCATTAACCCACTGCGTGTCAACAAAGTCTACGCCTGCATAGATATTCAAGACGCTGGGGTGGATGTTGAGCGCGAAGCCAAAGACACCTGGGCGGTTGTGGTTGAGGAAGGTGTGGCTGAAGGTTGCCGAGAGCCAGTTTGTGGGTCGGAAGTTCACCGATGCTGTAAGCTCCGAGTAGGTTGTGGTGCCGCAGAACTTGGTGTGCGATAACACACCAAAGGCGATGTGGTTCTTCAGGATGTTATACTCCACGCCCGCATTTACCGAGAAGTTGAGGCGCGAGATGTAGTCGCCAGCCTGTGGCACCTCATCCATCTTTGCCTCGAAGCTACCATTGCCATCTACCTCCTGAGTCTCAAGGTTAAAGCCGTTGAAACTGAAGTCGCCATTTAGCTTTCCCGATATGTTTGTTGTGCCTGTAGTCCACTTGATAAAGCCGAGGTCGGTGACGGCAGCCGAGAGTTTGAGGTGGTCTTCCAAGAGGCGTACCTCCACACCGAGGTCGATGGCAGCACCAAAGTTTTTGAAGTTGTTGAGGATGTAGTTGTAGTCGTCGCTCATCATCTCATCGGTGCGGTTATCTATGAACATGCCATTCGCGCGGAATGTGCCATTTACAACGCCATTCACCACATCGGGCGTCACATTTGCCTTAAGCTCGCTAAACTGCGCCTCTGCCGTAGCCAAGCCCACCAAAAACTTCGCCTTGATACCGATGTTCACATTCTCGTGCACGCGGAACGAGGTGCCGAGGTAGGTATCCATATAGGCATTCGCCTCGAGTGCCGTATCGCCCAAGTCGTAGGTGCCATTACCCAGAGTTTTGAGCGCCTTGACGGCATCCATTGACATAGCCATATCGGCTGAAATGTTGGTATTTACGCCAAATGTCCAGAACATCCTCTTAACATAGAAACCCAAGCCGAGGACATTTACCTTGGCATCCATGGCGAGCTTGCCCTGCGATGGGAGCTTGCTCAGGAACTCGTCGGCAGTTACCGACTCGTGGAACGCTGTTACAACCTGACCATCACGCTGATAGAAGAAGTTGTCGACAGATAGGAAGTTCTGCGACATGTTGATGCCCAAGCCACTTATCGCGGGTAATGCGACGTATCCGCGTGTGGGTGCAAGCGCAGGGTTCATATCGTTGCGGAAGTATGAGCCCTCCATAAAGTAGGAGTTGCGCGACTGTGCAGAGACATTCTCTATGCCTATCAAAGCAACCAAGCCTACAAGCAGTATAAGTACTCTCTTCATATTCTCTTCGTATTACTATTCTTCACTAATAAACTCGTCAATATCTATGGTGATACCACCCGCAAGCTCCAACTGCAACTTTACGCCAACTATCTGGTTGGTGTTCAAAGGCACGGCGTTGTTGATTGCGGCACTTGTTGCTACAAGGTCGAAGGCTATAGCATCCACCTCTGCGATGTTTGCCACACGGCCATCTGCACCAAGGTCGAGCTCGAAGCGCAGGGTGCTTGCCTTGGGTGTTGTGCCATCTGCAGAGCCCTCGATTATCGCATCATCGGCGATTGTGAGTTGTGCGGCGGTGGGGTTGCCGTTTATATCCTTAAGCGTAACCTCTGCACCCAACTGCAAAGGTGTCGAGTTGCTCACGGTAGCGATAACTGCGATGTCGCCAACCTTGATGTCATACTCTGCGAGCTCTGCGAATGTCTCGCCGAGGTCTCCAACTTCGTCGCTGTAGCGCACATCGAGAGTCTCGTCTACGGCAAAGGGAATATTGAGGCTATAGTCGTAGGTGATGGCAAACTTCTCGGCAATGTATAGTGTCTGCATCTGCTCGGAGTCTACGCCCAGCTGAAGCTTAACATCGAGTGCCTCGGGGAGTGAGCCAAGGAGCAACTTCGTAACATCGCATGCCACGAAGGTGTATCGCTCGTCTGCATAGTTTGCGCGAAGACTCTCGTCTGCGATTATGAGTGTCACCTCCGCAGGAACAATCTCTCCATTAGCAAATGTCGCGGAGGGTAGCACGATGTCATTGAATGCTACGGTATTAGCTTCAATCTCTGCGCCGTTAGCACTTGGTACTACCGAACCCGATACGGTAGCCGATACGGTAAGCGGATGGGTGATAGATACCTCAATGACGGGCTTAAGACCTACGCCATTAATCTCGAGGTCGATATCCTCAATACCCTCAAGCTCTACGCTCTGCTCAACATCGTAGGTGTAGTCGACCTTGCCCGAGAGCGACTCAACGGTGAAGATGGTCTCCGCTACGTCAATAGTGAGGCTGAGGTTGCCCTTGTGCTGTAACGATGAGATGTTGATGTGTGCGCCATCCTTGAAGCGTGTCACGATAGATGGTGCGAAGTCTATAGATATCTCGCCGTTCTCGGGAACAAGACCCTCAGTGCCAAAGTCGAGGGCCTCGACACCAACGTTAATACCCTTGCTCAACGTCTCAACGTTTGTTGTAAGCTCGTTTGCCGAGGCGTCGTATGTGTAGTCCTCGCCCTCAATGCGATATAGTTTGAGGCACTCGGGGAGTTTCGCTACCACCTCGACATCCTCCATATCGTTGCCAAGCCACTCCATGCCGGTGATGTAGAAGTATAGCGTAGCACCCATGTCGGGCTTCATGCTTACGCGGTTAATCATCTTAAGCTCCGTGGGAAGGTCCTTAATAATCACGGGATAGCCATCCTCCACTTTGCACTCTGCGATGATGTGGTCAGCCTCCATGGTAACCTCCGCATCGCCATAGGCAAGATCAGCCTCGAAGTTAATCTCGGGAAGGGCGTTAAGGTTAACTGTTCCGGCCTTGGTGGTAAACTCGAAGTCCATGTCGAAGGTGAGTTTCAAGGGAATATCCAAGCGGTGGTCCTCGTCTATCGCGTTGTAGTTGCTTATGCTCTCAAGGTATACGACAAACTCCACATACTCGGCATCTGGCTCAATGGTGTGCACATTGCCGTATGAGGTGCCGTCGCAGACAACTTCGCCCTTCTCGTTAAGGAGACGGAACGAACCGCCCTCGATAGCGAAGTTGTAGTTTAGCTTACCACCATTATTTACGTTTGCCGCGCCATTGAGGTCGACACGCACATGGAGTGGTGTGCCGATATGGCCAGCCTCGGTGTTGGCGAAGATGATTCTGTCGATGCTTGCCACCTGCTCGGGTACATCAAATGCAATGTGGTAGTCGTCGCCCTCGAATACCTTTTTGTAGTTTGCGCTCACGGTGATGTTGTCAGGCACCGAAAAGCTTGTGCTGCCAGAGTATGCATCCAAGCCTTTGAGGCTGATGTCATCGAAGGCCACAATAGAGACGTCCTCCACGCTAACCTCGAAGTCGGGGTACTCAACAATAAAGGGGTTGCTGATTTGTGGAATCTCAAACTCGTTGGTTATGCCCTCGATGTCGATTGTCTCGCTCTCGCCCGCATAACGATACGAGATGTTGCCATTCTCATCGATATGGAGGCCATCGATGTCGTTGCCCTCGAGCAGCTCGCCAAGGCTCTTATCGTTGAGATATCCCAAGGGTAGTGTTGTTGTGCCGCTACCCACGGTAACCTCCGTTGACACATTGTTAAGGTCAAAGGATTGGTCGACGCATGCAATGGTTGCAATTGCGCATACCGCGCCTAAAAGGCGGTAAACATATCGTTTTACTCTCATATAGTTGTGTTATTTGTGTTTCTCTAAGTAGGTTAGCCGATTGTGCTATTGCAAATATACAAAATATTTTGGTAAGTTGTATGCTTTTAACACAAGATAATTCACTATATATCAATATGGTTAAAATAAGAGAGCGGACGGGTCGTATCACCCATCCGCTCTTACTATCGAAAGGCCGTTGTCGACCCTTATTGCGATATGTTATTTGTTGAGCTTTGCCCAAGTATCCTTCAACGTAACGGTGCGGTTGAAGATGAGGTGGTCGGCAGTTGACTCCTTATCGACGTTGAAGTAGCCGATACGCTGGAACTGCAAGTAATCGTAAGGCTTAGCCTCGGCCAAGTACTTCTCAACGTAGCACTCTGTGAGCACCTTGAGAGAGTCCTCGTTAATCATCTGCTTCATAGCCTCGAGAGCCTCGCAGCCTGTCTCCTTGCGTATTGCAGCCATCTCGTCGCGGGGGTTCTCAACCTTCCACAAGCGGTCGTAGAGGCGTACCTCGGCCTTGATGCAGTGGTTGCAGCTTACCCAGTGGAGCGTACCCTTAACCTTGCGGTTTGAGCCAGGAAGGCCTGTCTTTGTATCGGGGTCGTACTCCGCATATACGGTTGTGATGTTGCCATTCTCGTCCTTCTCGCAACCTGTACACTTCACGATGTATGCATTCTTGAGGCGTACCTCCTGACCTGGGGTCATGCGGAAGTACTTCTTAGGTGCATCCTCCATGAAGTCCTCGCGCTCCATCCAGAGCTCACGGCTGAACTCGATGGTGTGTGTTGCAGAGTTGGGGTCCTCGGGGTTGTCAATAGCCTCGAACGACTCAACCTGACCCTCAGGGTAGTTTGTGATGATGAGCTTCACGGGGTCGATAACGGCGCTCACGCGTGTAGCACGCTTGTTCAAATCGTCGCGCACGGCAGACTCAAGAAGTGCCATGTCGTTGAGGGCGTCGTAAGTGGTGTAGCCAATCTTATCCACGAAGTTGCGGATAGACTCGGGCGAGTAGCCACGACGGCGGAAGCCACACAATGTTGGCATACGGGGGTCATCCCAGCCATTCACCAACCCCTCCTTAACGAGGATTAGCAAGTTACGCTTACTCATTAGCGTATAGTTGAGGTTGAGCTTGTTGAACTCATACTGGCGTGGACGCTCATCCGATGGGTCTACACCCTCCTTCACCCAGTCTACGAACAAGTCGTACAAGGGGCGGTGGGGCACGAACTCAAGCGTACACAACGAGTGTGTTACACCCTCGAAGTAGTCGCTCTGGCCATGTGCAAAATCGTACATGGGGTATACCTTCCACTTGTCGCCTGTGCGGTGGTGGGGGTGGTTGACAACGCGGTAGATGATAGGATCACGGAAGTGCATATTCGAGCTCGCCATGTCAATCTTGGCGCGCAACACCATCTTGCCCTCCTCAATCTCGCCATTTGTCATCTTCATAAAGAGGTCGAGGTTCTCCTCGATGGGGCGGTTGCGGAAGGGACTCTCGGTTCCCGCCTGTGTGGGTGTGCCCTTCTGCGCTGCAATCTCCTCGGATGTCTGCTCGTCGATGTATGCCTTGCCCTGCTTGATGAGGCGCACGGCGAAGTCCCACAACTGCTGGAAGTAGTCCGAAGCGTAGTACTCTGCACCCCACTCGAAGCCGAGCCACTTGATATCCTCTTTGATAGCCTCTACATACTCCACATCCTCCTTTGTGGGGTTTGTGTCGTCGAAGCGGAGGTTACATACGCCGCCATAGCGCTTTGCAACGCCGAAGTCCATGCAAATAGCCTTGGCATGACCAATGTGAAGGTAGCCATTAGGCTCGGGTGGGAAGCGTGTCTGCACGCGTGTCTTACCCTTGGCAATAGCCTCTTCGATAACCTCTTCCACGAAGTTCAAAGACTTCTCCTTTACTTCAGTTACTTCTGTTGTCATAGTCTTATTTATGTATTTGAATTATTTATTTTTGAATTTTATAGGCCACAGTTCAATATTAAGTGCTATATATTGTCGTGTTCCCCAACCGCGACCATCGTAATCAATCATCACACCAACCTCAAGGTCTACAAAATTACTGAAGTGGCTATTACAGCCTATCTCAATAGTGTTGTATATACCCTCTGTCGAAGCATACAATGGTGAGCCATGATAGAGTGCCGACCCGTAGCGTCCATAGTGCGTAAGTAGACCTTGTCCGAGGTATAGACGATTGCGAAGGTCGATATACCAGAACTCAAGCTCAACCATAAGCTCGCCACCCATGGGTGCTTGCCAGATATTCTCCATGAGTCGGTCGCGTTGTAGTGAGAGGATATAGCGGGCCTCGGCGGCTACTGTGAGCGGTAGTCCTTCCCCCCCCCATCTAAAGGTGTGGTCGTAGCGAATTACGGGCGTAAACATTAGGTTGTCAACGACTCCATCTGCCGTATCGGGGTTGTAGTCCTTGGCATAGTGGCCCATAAGAAAGTCGTAACCAAATGTTAGTCCGATATGTGGGACAGGTCTTACCCATCGTCCCGACGACATAATCATAAACGACTCACGCCTATCGAACGAGCGCATGCCGTCATAGTCCATAGCGAACTCGATGAAGCTTTTCCACTCCTCGCCGCCACCATAGCGTATCAAAAGACCCTGAATACGATTGTTGTAGTAGCGATAGTCATGGTCGAAGAAGAGTGTGCTGCGCATGCCAAACATATTCGATCGTGGAAATATTCCCGCAAAAATATCGACCGAAGGTGTGCTAAAGTTATAATACATCTGCACCTTTACATCGGACAAGAACTTTGAGTTGTGACCAAAGTCTTGAAACATATCAACACCAAAAACCAGGCTGTGAGCTCGAAAACCATAGTCGCCACCCTCGGGCGTAGAACTCCAATCGAGACTAACCTTAGGTGTTAGGCGTGCGCTAAACAGAGTCTCCGACAATGAGTTATCTATCGAGGCGTACTCCTTATTGTCGAAATAGGTGGTAAAATCTGCCATTGCCGAGAACTCTGGTCGTTTAACAGGGACTACCATGACAGGCTTACGCTCATACTCAGTCTCTTGCGCTAAAGAACTTGTAGCAAAGCCAAGAAGCACTGCTACAACCATCAGCGTATATGTCGTTAACTTACACATCGTATAAAAACATTCAAGTGCAAATTTACCAAAAATATTTTATATTTTATTACTTTTGTGGCGTAATAATTAAAATTACTTAAAAATATATCTATCAACCGATAAAACAAAACTTGAGATATATGCGAAAATTGCTTAACGAGGAGCTTGGTCGCCCCACAATCGAGGAGTATGCCTCGGTGGAGAAACTACCCGTGGTTGTGGTACTTGACAATGTGCGCTCGGCACAGAATGTTGGCTCATTCTTCCGCACCGCCGATGCCTTTGGTATTGAGCGCGTTGCGCTGTGTGGCATCAGCTGCACACCCCCTAATCGCGAGATACACAAGACGGCGCTCGGCTCGGAGCAGAGCGTGGCATGGAGCTACCATAATACAACCCTCGAGTGCGTGGAGCAGCTGCGCGCGGAGGGCTACCGCATCATCGCCATAGAGCAGATTGAGGGCTCGACGATGCTCAACGACTTCCGTGTGGAGGAGGGTGCGAAATATGCCCTTATCTTTGGCAACGAGGTGGATGGCGTAGACCAGGCCGTTGCCGATATTGTTGATGGCGCAATCGAGATACCCCAGGTGGGTATCAAGCACTCGCTCAATGTATCTGTTTCGGCTGGCATACTGATGTGGGAGATGTTTCGCCAGTTAAGATAATCAAACCATATAAACGGAAAAGGGATTGTGCCAAAAGCGCAATCCCTTTATTCATTTATACTCAATACCTTAGTCGAGAGGGTAGGCTGCCACGAAGCAGTCCGCCACGCGCAACTCCTCCTGATGTGTCTTGATGTCTGCGATGTTCACATCACCGATGATGTAGTTGTACTCCTCCGATGTGTACTGCTCGCGAATATGAGAGAAGTTAAGCAGGTTGCGCTGCTCCTCGGTCTTATAGCGGAAGTAGATGCGGAAGGTGTGGTCGCACGAGTAGTGGGGCAATACCGAGTCGTTGCGCTTCTTATACTCGTAGCGGTAGTTGTAACCACATGCGGTGATGTCGCTCAACACTGCCGAGCCTGTGGGGTGACCACCCGCACCACGGCCGAACATAAACTGCTTGTCGTAGAACAAGCCCTTGATAACCACGCCGTTGAACTCATCCTCAACGCTGTAGATATACTTGTTGCGTGAGATGAGCTGTGGCAATACGCACATGATGAGCTTATCCTCAACCTTCTCGACGTGAGCCACGAGCTTTATGCGACGCTCCTTCTCGTGAGCGAAGCGGATGTCGGCGTCGTTCATCGTAGAGATGCCGTATGTGAGAATCTCCTCGGGCGCGACATATACACCAAATGCGTGCATTGTGATGATGATAAGCTTATACAATGAGTCCCAGCCGTCGATGTCGAGTGTTGGGTTGCTCTCCGCGAAGCCGAGGTCCTGTGCGAGCTTCAACGCCTCCTTATATCCCATCTTCTCGTTGAAGATCTTCGAGAGGATGAAGTTTGACGAGCCGTTGAGGATGCCCTTAACCGAGAAGAGGAGGTCGTTGTCGTAGTACTCCTCGAGGTTGCGGATAACGGGGATTGAACCACATGCCGAAGCGTCGTAGAGCAAGGCGGTGTTGTACTGCTCCTGGAGGTCGATAAGCTCGGGTAGGTGGTGGCCGAGCATCTTCTTATTGCCCGAAACTACGGGTATGCGCATCTTAAGCGCGCGCTTCACGATGTCGTATGCCGCCTCTGCGTCGTCAATAACCTCGACGATGAGGTTGATAGAGCGGTCGTTGAAGATGTCGTCGGGGTTTGATGTAAACTCCACATCCACATCGCCACGCTCCTTGCTGGTGTCACGCACGCAAGCGCGTACGATGCTTACATTTTTTGAGTTGATGCGCTTAAGCACGTCGTAGAGACCATGTCCAACGTTACCAAAACCGAAGAGACCTATATTAAGCTGTTTCATAATCTGCAATATTTTAAGGTGTTATCTAATAAAATTCTGTATAATTGTGTTTAGTTTTTCGTGTTCAACGAGGAAGCCGTCGTGACCGAATTCCGACTCTATGAGGTGGTACTCCACATCGCGGATATGCTCCCTCATGGGCGTGTGCGCCTCGGGTGGAAAGAGTATATCGGAGCTTATTGCCACCACAAGTGCGCGAGCCTCAATCTTTGCGAGTGCCTCGGCGATGGAGCCTCTGCCGCGTGCTATGTTGTGCGAGTCAACTGCCTCACTCAGGCGGTAGTACGACATGGCGTTAAACCTGCGGCGCAACTTCTCGCCCTGATACTGCTGGTAGCTGTGTGCGCGGCGTGTGAAGCTCGCCTCGGCGGGGTTCTCGTCTTGCTGTGTGGCGTTGTATGCCGCGCCTCCTCGATAGCTTATGAGGGCTATGGAGCGTGCCACGGCCATGCCGTCGATGCCCGCGTCGTCGCGTCGCTCACCCCATGTCCTGTCGGTGCGTATAGCCATGCGCTGTGACTCGTTGAATGCCGCTGCCCAAGGCTCTGTGCATGTGGTAGTTGCGATGAGCGCTACGGACTCCATAAACTTGGGCTCCGTGATTGCCCACTCCATACATTGGAAGCCGCCAATCGAGCTACCTATGAGGAGCTTTACGCGCTCTATGCCGAGGTGCTTGGCCAGAAGCTGGTGGCACTTGACCATGTCGCGAACCGTAATCTGTGGAAAGTCGTAGTAGTACTTCTCGCCCGTTGCGGGGTTAACCGAGAGGGGAGATGTCGTGCCGTAGTGCGAGCCGAGGAAGTTGGCGCATACGATAAAGTAGCGCGTGGGGTCGAGGAAGCGACCCTCCTCCACGGTATGTGGCCACCAGTCGGCAACATCAGAGTTTGCCGTGAGAGCATGACACACCCAGATGACATTATCCTTTGCCGCGTTTAGCGTGCCGAAGGTGTCGTAGGTGATGTCCACCTCCGCAAGCACTGCGCCCGACTCCAGCGTTATCGCCTCGCTATGATGATAAACTTGAGCCATAGCCTAAATCTTCGATAGTGCCTCCTCGTAGTCGGCGATTATATCCTCGACATTCTCCAGTCCGAGCGATATGCGGAGCAGTGTGGGCGTGATGCCCGCAGCGCGCTTCGCCTCGTCCGAGAGCTGCTTGTGTGTTGTTGAGGCGGGGTGTGTAACGACGGTTATAGAGTCGCCAATCATGGTCATGTTGCCCGAGAGTTTAAGGCTCTCGACAAACTTAACGGTAGAGTCCAAGTCGCCTTGAAGCTCGATGGTCATCACGGCCGATGCACCATGACGGAAATACTTCTTTGCAAGTGCGTGACTTGGGTGCTCCTCGAAGCCTACGAAGCTCACGCTCTTAACCTTGGGGTGGTTACGGCAGTACTCCGCCAAGCGATACGTAGACTCCACTTCGTGCTTCACGCGCAACGACAAGGTCTCCAAGCCGAGCAACATGAGGTAGGCGTCGAAGGGTGAGGGACAGCAACCGAAGTCGCGCATGCCATCCACACGACACTTCACGATAAATGCCTGATTGCCAAATGCCTCGCATAGGTTGAGTCCGTGGTAGCCCTCCGAAGGGCCATCAATCTGTGGGAACTTACCCGAAGCGCGCCAATCGAACTTGCCACTGTCAACGATGATGCCACCCATGGCTGTGCCGTGGCCGTTAATCCACTTCGTAGCCGAGTCGGTGATGATATCTGCGCCCCACTCGAAGGGGTTACACAAGTAACCACCCGCACCAAAGGTGTTGTCGACAATAAGCGGAATATTGTTCTTGTGCGCCACCTCGGCGAGTGCCTCGATGTCGATGACGCGACAGGTGGGGTTACCCATAGATTCGGCAAACACCGCGCGTGTGTTCTCGTCGATGAGCGCAGCAATATCCTCGGCAGAGTCGCTCTTTGCCAAGCGACACTCGATGCCTACGTTGCGCAACGAGATTACGAACTGGTTGTGTGTGCCACCATAGAGGTAGGGCGATGCCACGATGTTCTCGCCAGCCTTGGCAAGGGCGGTCACGGTGAGCAGAATTGCCGACATGCCCGATGCGGTAGCCAAAGCACCCACGCCACCATAGAGTGCTGCGATGCGCTCCTCGTAGGCTGCGGTTGTGGGGTTGTGCAGGCGGGTGTAGATATATCCTGGCTCGCTGAGTGTGAAGAGGTTTGCGGCATAGTCGCACGATGAGAAGTGGTATGCAGCAGTGGGGTGGATGGCGATGCCTCGTGCCAACGACTCATCTACCTTGTAACCTCCGTGTATCTGTATAGTTTCGAAATGTAACTTTCTATCGCTCATAGCTATATAGTCTTAAAATGTTCATAATTAACGCCTGATGAGGCCTCGTTGAAGCATCATCGTTTACAGTGGTTGTGTGGTTGGAGGGGAGTACGACCGTGGTCATACGATGATATAGTAGTGCCTAACGGCACATTCGCATAGAGCTGTGCATCGAGGCGTGCATCATCGCCTCAACAATCAAGATTCGTATGTTACAGCATCTACGCATAGTTCGAATGTTTGTTTTGCAAAGTTAATAAAAATTTTTTATAATTCCAAACATATGCTTATATGCTTTTTAATTTCATAAATATTGCCTATCTTTGCACACTGAATAATATATTATTATAGCTATTATGAAATGTACTCTTGACATAAGCTATGAGCACTATGCCTCTATCGCCGAGCTTGAGGAACTCGACCGCACCCTCGTTGCGGAGGCCGAGGAGGCTACAAAGACGGCCAATGCCCCCTACTCAAACTTCCATGTGGGAGCTGCCGTGCGCCTTAAGAGTGGCCGCACGCTCCACGCCTCGAACTTCGAGAGCGAGGTCTATCCCGCAGGTTTGTGTGCCGAGCGCTCATTGCTCTTCTACGTCGAGGCAAACTATGCTAACGACCCCATCGAGGCGTTGGCCATTGCTTCGGTGCCTTCGGAGAGGGAGTGTTACCCTTGTGGCCAGTGCCGTCAGGTTATTGTAGATGTTGAGCGCAGACAGAAATCGCCCATTCGTGTTATCATGTCGGGTGCAGGCACGGCAACGGTTGTAGATAGCGCCGAGAAGTTGTTGCCCTTTACGTTTAAGTTGTAATTACAATTGTCGAAATATGTTTACTATCAAAGATATACTTTACGAAGACAACCACCTGATTATCGTCAATAAGCATGTTGGCGACTTGGTGCAGAGTGATCCCGACGGCACGGAGGCCATCGAGGATCAGATTAAGGCGATGATTAAGATTCGCGACCATAAGCCCGGCGCAGTATTCCTTGGCGTGGCACACCGCATCGACCGCCCCGTGAGTGGCGCTGTGATCTTTGCCAAGACGTCGAAGGCCTTGGCGCGTCTCAACGAGATGATTCGCAACAAGCAGGTCAAGAAAACCTACTGGGCAATTACCGAGGAGCGTCCCGCAGAGGAGGAGGGCTCATTGCGCCACTGGATTGCGCGCAACGCAAAGACCAACCGCTCGCACGCCTACCAGAAGCCTAAGGGCGATGCTAAGGAGGCGTTGTTGGATTACCGCGTGTTGGGTGCTTCAACAAACTACACCCTCGTTGAGGTAGACCTCAAGACGGGTCGCCACCACCAGATTCGTGCCCAGCTCTCGGCTATCGGTTGCTCAATCAAGGGCGACCTCAAGTATGGTGCAAAGCGCTCGAATAAGGATGGAGGTATATCGTTGCACTCGCGCCGTGTGGAGTTCTTGCACCCCGTAGGTGGTAAGCCCATCGTCGTTACAGCCTCAACACCCAAGGGTGATGGTCTTTGGGACTTCTTCGAGTGCGCACAATCGGAGAATTAGTCTATGAGACTGCTTATACAGCGCGTCACGGAGGCGCGTTGCCATATCGATGGCGCGGTATTTAGCGAGATAGGCAAGGGCTTGGTGGTCCTTGTCGGCGTGGGTCATGACGAGACTGCCGAAGATTTGGAGTGGCTTACGAAGAAGCTTGTGCAGTTGCGCATCTTTGACGATGCGGAGGGCGTTATGAACTGCTCGGTGCAGGATGTCGAGGGTGAGGTGATGATTGTCAGTCAGTTCACGCTCCACGCCATGACCAAGAAGGGTAATCGCCCCTCGTGGATTAAGGCTGCACCCGAGGCTATATCGAAGCCTCTATACGAGGAGTTTGTCGCAAAGGTTGAGGCGGCACTCGGTCGCAAGGTGGCTACGGGAAGCTTTGGCGCAGATATGAAGATAGAACTTACGAACGATGGCCCTGTGACCATCTGGATAGATTCAAAAAATAGAGAATAGGTCATCTACTTATGAAGAGGTTATTCTATGTTATGACACTCCTTTTTGTGGCTGTTGCCTGCGAGAAGGAGATGTCGTTTAGTTGTCGTGTTATTGAGTACGGCGTGGAGGGTGTGACCGAGACATCGGCTACGCTCACCGCAACAGTCTACGCATCAAATTATGGCGCTATCGACCGCATGGGTTTCGTGGTGAGCTCCAATGGCAAGGATGAGATTTATCCCTCAAACATCGGCCGTATGATAGAGGTTGAGGTTGAGGATCTGAAGCCCGCTACGGCCTACAACTATAGTATCATCGTCTATGCTAATGGCGAAAGCTGGTTGCTCGAGGGAGGCTCGTTCAAAACGCTGAGTGTTAATGAGAACCCCGACCCAACCCCCGAGCCCGACCCCGACCCCGACCCAGAACCCGAACCCGAACCCGAACCTGAACCCGAGCCAACGGAGGGTTCTACTTATCGCGCGGGATGGTTTGAATTGCCCATAGAGGTTGATGCCAACAAGGATGGTCGCGACGACAATAACTCGACATACTACTATGCTCACCACTTGTGTGCTGGTGGCGAGAAGAATGCCCAGCGTAATGGCTCGGCGCGTAACTACTCCGTATGCTTCTCGTCGGAGCACCACTGTCCCGTGTGGGTAGCAGCGCCCCGCCACGCTATGTATAGTGGCTCGGCAAATCGTACAAATGCCTACACGCAGGACCCACAGATTCCCGCTAATATTCAGTACGAGCGCAAGGATGCCGATAGTGGATGCAACAATGGTCATATGCTCGGCTCGGCAGAGCGCACATCGTCGACCGAGACCAACCGCCAGGTCTTCTACTTCTCGAATATTGCACCCCAGTATTCCGATACATTTAATACGGGTGGTGGTGCATGGAACAACCTCGAGGACCATATCGACGGCTTGGTATGTGCCGATACGCTCTACACGGTAATCGGTTGCTACTTTGATAAGTACACCGATGCCTACGGCAATACGGGAGTACCCAAGAAGATATCGTTTGGTGGCCGTACGGATGTATCGCGCCCAACGATGTTCTACTATGCGCTGCTACGCACAAAGAGTGGTAGCTCGGGTAAGAGCGTCAAGGATTGCTCGGCATCGGAGTTGCAGTGCGCAGCCTTTGTAATATGCCACGAGCAGGATAAGGGACATAAGCCCCAGGCGAAGGATATAATCTCGATTGAGGAGCTCGAGGCTTTGACAGGCTTCACCTATTTCGAGAATGTGCCCAATGCGCCAAAGAGCACCTTTAATGCCAACGACTGGCTGTAGTCGTAACCCCATTATAATATTAAGAAGTATGCTTATAGCGTTGCAGAAACGTAGAGAGAATATCGCAGAGTATATCCTCTACCTATGGCAGATTGAGGATTTGTTGCGTGCCCTGCAGTTTAGCCCCGAGGCTATCTACTCGACACTTGTTGCGCGAGTAGAGGGTGCTGACGAACAACAGAAGGAGAACATATTTAATTGGTATATGCAGATTGTGGAGCTCTTGCGCAAGGAGGGTAAAGAGGAGAAGGGTCATATCGACCACACGCTCCACCTCGTTGCCGATTTGCATAACCTCCACTTGCAGTTGATGAAACTCCCCGTGGGAGAGCACTACCGCATGACGTATGTGCGTCTGGCTGCGGAGTTGCCACGCCTGCGCACAATCCTCAATAACGACGATATTAGCGACACGGAGCTCTGCTTCCGCGCCCTGTATGCCGCGATGCTCTACCGCATCAAGGGTGGTGGCGAGCGAGCCATCGAGGATACGTTGGCTGTAATCTCGCCTGCGATTGGTGAGTTGGCAGCCATGCATGGTAAGGTTGAGCGTGGTGAAATCAACCTCTTTGAGGATTAATTCGTTCGAAATAGTGTCGCGCAGAGGTGTGATAAAGTGCGATAATCGAGGAAAATGTTGATTTTTTTCGAGTTTTATTTGCAATTATAAAAAAAGGTTGTACCTTTGCACCTCGCAAAAGAAGCACTAAACGCGTTTATTTGTAGGACAAAACAATAAAAAACAGATAGT
>JAZRAT010000073.1:0-14005 GCA_045634725.1 Alistipes sp.
CCAGAAGAAGATTTGTCGCTACCTCGACATCCCCTTCCAGCACATCTCAGACAACCAGCTTTCGGCAATGAAACGCCGCCACACTAAGGCCGATGCACTGCGCCTTGTGGAGAAGCTCCGCGCCTCGATTCCCGACATCGCACTACGCACCACACTCCTTGTGGGCTACCCTGGCGAGACGGAGGAGGACTTCGCCGAGTTGATGGAGTTTGTGCGCGACACGAAGTTCGACCGCCTCGGTGTCTTCCCTTACTCGGAGGAGGAGGGCACATACTCTGCCACACGCCTCAAAGACGATGTGCCTGAGGATGTTAAGCACGACCGCGTGGACCGCATCATGCGCCTTCAGGAGCGCGTATCGTTGGAGAACAACGCACGCCGCGTGGGTCAGACCATGCGCGTAATCATCGACCGCAAGGAGGGTGACTTCTACATTGGCCGCTCAGAGTACGACTCTCCCGAGGTAGACCAGGAGCTCATTATAGAGAGCTTCGGCAAGCGCCTTATGCGTGGTCGCTTCTACAATGTTGTGATTACCGACTGCGAGGACTACGACCTCTACGCCGAGCTTACGGAGTAGTACGAGAGGAAAGTTTTTTGACTAAAAATTTGGTTTTTAGCCCAAAAAATATTATCTTTGGGCAATAAAAAACTACGTTGCACAACAGCGACATTGCACCACATGGCAGAGAAGGATATCATAAAGAGATTGCGTGACGAGGTGGAGAGGCTCATTGCCGACCACAGTCGCATCGCTGCCGAGTGCCGTGCATTGGCCAAAGAGCGCGACAGGCTACAGGGCGAGAAGCGCCGCCTCGAAGAGAAGGTGCGCGACCTCGATACACGCCTCAAGAGCGCAGAACTTAGCGCCGTGATGAGTGGCGAGGGTGGCAATGTCGAGCGTGCACGACAGCGTGTCAACAATTTATTGCGGGAGGTTGACCGCTGCATAGCCGCCATAAAACACGAAGAGGATAATAACTAACGACGATGGCAGAAGGTAAGATAAAGGTAAACATATCAATAGCCGGCAAGAGCTACCCGATGACCATCGACGCAGCAAATGAAGAGCTATATCGCGTAGCGGCAAAGCGCCTGAACGAGAAGATTACGGAGTATTCGAAGATTCCGAAGTTCGACATGCAGGACCGCATTGCCATGGCCGCACTGCGATACTCAATACTCGCACTAACCACCGAGCATAGCTCGGCACTCGGCGATGAGGATGTAGAGGAGCTACACGCCATCGAGGAGCGCATACGCAAGTATGTAAAGGGTTAATTGCGCATAGGGCTGATGTGGGGATAGGCAACGACCTGTTACCCGCGAATCTTAGGCTCGATATTTGCATAATATATGGGCGATGCACCCCAGGAGTGTGTCAGCGTTCTTTATATATAAAAATCTATCCCGCATAGATTCCTTAAAAGCTTTGCGAACTGTACAATTTATATAACATTGGGACAACTCTCGAGCACTAGTTACAAAACAAGGCCTCAACCCTTCGGGGTGTGCTAATACCACCAGTGGACTGTTGCGTACCTCGGAGCCCCACCTATGACTTATCTGCGGATTCGTCAAACAAGTTAAGGAGTCCATGCGGATTTTTTTTGCAACCAATTAACTAATAACTATATAACATTCAAAAACAACTATGGAACCAGTAATTATTACAGTCGTCGGTTTGGTGGTTGGTGCTTTGGTGGGAGGCTTCGCCGCCTACTTCATAGCTAAATCACGCGCCAAGGCTATCGTAGCGAAGGCCGAGGCAGATGGCGAAATGATAAAGAAGGAGAAGATGTTGCAGGCTAAGGAGAAGTTCATCCAGCTTAAGAGTGACCACGATCGCCAGGTGAATGAGCGCAACCAGAAGCTTCAGCAGAGCGAGCAGCGTGCAAAGCAGTTGGAGGCTAACCTCCAGCACAAGGAGCGCGACTTGGACAAGAAGTCTGCCGACTACGACAAGCGCAAGGAGCAGCTCGAGGCACGCGCAACAGAGCTCGAAACTAAGAAAGAGGAGCTCGCAACAGTCATCAAGGAGCAGAACGCACGCCTCGAGCAGATCTCGGGCATGAGCTCTGAGGAGGCTAAGAATGTTCTTATCGAGAACATGAAGAACGAGGCTAAGGCCGAGGCTGCAGCATACGTTGCAGAGACAATCGAGGAGGCCAAGCTCTCAGCTACGAAGGAGGCTAAGCGCATCGTGGTAGCATCTATCCAGCGCGTAGCTACAGAGACAGCTATCGAGAATGCCGTAACTGTGTTTAACATTGAGTCTGACGAGGTTAAGGGTCGCATCATCGGTCGTGAGGGCCGTAACATCCGCGCTTTGGAGGCTGCCACAGGCATCGAGATCATCGTTGACGATACTCCCGAGGCTATCATCCTTTCGGGCTTCGACCCAGTACGCCGTGAGATTGCACGCCTTGCGTTGCACCAGCTCGTAACTGATGGTCGTATCCACCCCGCACGCATCGAGGAGGTTGTAGCAAAGGTTAAGAAGCAGATTGAGGAGGAGATCGTAGAGGTAGGTAAGCGCACAACTATCGACCTCGGTATCCATGGTCTTCACCCCGAGCTTATCCGCCTAATCGGTAAGATGAAGTACCGCTCATCGTATGGTCAGAACCTCTTGCAGCACGCTCGCGAGACTGCGAACCTCGCAGGTATCATGGCCGCAGAGTTGGGCCTCAATCCCAAGGCAGCACGCCGTGCAGGTCTTCTTCATGATATAGGCAAGGTGCCCGATGACGAGCCCGAGTTGCCACACGCAATCATCGGTATGAAGCTTGCGGAGAAGTACAAGGAGAAGCCCGATGTATGCAACGCCATCGGTGCTCACCACGACGAGGCAGAGATGACATCGCTCATCGCACCTATCATTCAGGTGTGTGACGCCATCTCGGGTGCTCGCCCCGGTGCACGCCGCGAGGTTGTTGAGTCGTACATCAAGCGACTCAAGGAGATGGAGGGCATAGCACTCTCTTACCCCGGTGTTGTTAAGACCTACGCTATCCAGGCGGGTCGTGAGCTCCGCGTTATCGTTGGTGCTGATAAGCTCTCGGATCAGGAGTCGGAGGCATTGTCACACGACATCGCAAAGAAGATTCAGGACGAGATGACCTACCCAGGTCAGGTGAAGATTACCGTCATCCGCGAGACTCGTTCGGTATCATACGCAAAGTAACGTACGCAAGTCGTACTAATAAGATTGGGACTGTCCACAAAGGGCAGTCCCAATTCTTTATTTATGAAGATGCTTCGTCGATAGTTACTACGGCAAGAGCTGAAACTTTGCCTGTATGGTATGGCTGATAGTCGTCTCGGCAAACTCCATGGGCTCTGCCTCCTTAGCGTATGCCTCGGGCAAACCATCAAAGCTGCTGATGCCACGAATCCTTACGCTTCTATTGACGTTAAAGTAAACGTCGCCATTGCTGTTGTTGTCGTGGATATAGGTACACGAGCCTATCTCCTGCTCAATAGCCTCTGCCAACACCTCGGCATTACGCTTTGCATCGCGCATAGCCTCACGGCGCAACTCCTCGCGTATAGCATCGAGGTTTGTGCAAGTGGCACGACTCAATGACACGCTGTGCAGATTGAGCTCCTCGAGGGTAGCAAGTGCAACAGAGAGTCTCTCCGCACCATGCACTACAAGCTCATAGTCGCGCGTTGCAAGAGCACCACGTCGCATATAAGAGCTGTAGTTGTTCTTGAGGCGTAGCGCCTCGTCAGTGTCAAAGCCCTCGGCACGCAAACTCTTAATGATAGAACGTTCCTGCTCGTCGAGAGATATGCGACCCTTGGTATCGGTCTCGCTGATGGTAATGGCGATGGTAAACTTGTCGGGCGTAACCTTACGCTCGGCATAGCCGTTTACCACAACCTCGTCTCGCACACCATCCTGTGCCGAAGCACCCCACGCCACAACAAGCGCAAGGGCGCAAAGAATAAATCGTCTCATAGAAATTCAGTTAGGATTTTATATATTTAACGCAAACGCTTGAGAGGATATTGTATTGTCGTGCGTAATAATGGGGCTAACCGAAGTCGCTATATCTCCTCCATGCGCCACTCCTCGCAGTCGCTTCGAAGCTCCTCGAATTCACCCTCCGCGAGTTCAAGCGCATAGGTCGCAAGGTAGTTATCCTCGGCATCGAAGTGGTTAACGAAGGTTTTTACTACCCTATCGGCATCGCCACCACAATAATCTATGATGTTGCTAACGAGGTCGTTCCACATGTTGTCGTCATAGTCGCGCGACTCGGCATCGGGCGCTGCGGTAAAGGTGTAGTTACCTCTACATGGCACGCTCTCAACCAACTCACCAAGCGATACACGCTTCACAACTATCTCGCTGCTCTTTGCCTCGAAACACTTGACGATGCGCTCAAGCCACACTCTATCCCTCTCGTCGAACGTGGCGAGCTCCGTGCTATCTATATCCAACACCGCAACCACCTTACCCTCGCGCCATACGGGAACGACAATCTCGCTACGCGATAACGAAGAACAAGCGATGTGGCCAGGGAACTTCTCAACATCCTCAACTACGAGGGTCTCACCACGCTCCCACGCCGTGCCACACACACCCCTACCATATTTAATGCGACTACAAGCCAGTGGGCCCTGAAATGGACCAAGCACCAACTCATCACCCTGCACGCGGTAGAAGCCCGTCCAAAGTGGCTCTATCGTGGCGTGTATCATAGCCGAGATATTCGCCATGTTGGCAATATCGTCAGACTCACCCTCAGTAAGAGCTACGACCTGCCTATACAGCAGGTCGTAACGCTCATCCTTGCCACCGTGGGCAATCTTTAACTCCTCAGCCATCGCGATTAGATATCGTTGTTAAGCTGTGGGATGTCGGTAGTTGTCTCGCGCTCACCCAAGAGGTGCTCCGAGAAGTAGTCCGCCATGCGCCAGAAGAAGTACTCGTTCATGTCGCCAAAACCGTGACGCTGGCCAGGCAATAGGAGCATGTCGAAGCGCTTGTTATTGCGAATAAGAGCATCAACAACACGGAGAGTACAACCAGGGTGTACGTTCTCGTCGATGTCGCCATGCACGAGCAAGAGGTTACCCTTCAAGCGGTTAGCAATCTCGTGGTTAGCCGAGATGTGGTACTCGAATACGATCTCGCCATCCTGCTCCACCTCCTTAATGCCGTGGTGCTTCTCGCTCCACCAGCGGTTGTAGATGTTGTTGTCGTGGTTACCAGCGCACGATACCGCAACGTCGAAGAAGTCGGGGTACATCAAGATAGCAGCAGTAGACATGAAGCCACCACCCGAGTGACCATGGATACCCACGCGCTCGATGTCGATGAAGCTATGGCGTGCTGCGAGCTGCTGTGCTGCAACAACCTTATCCTTCAAGCCGTAGTCGCGCAAGTTACCGTAGCCATAGTTGTGGTACCACTTAGAGCGGTCGGGGTGACCACCTCGGTTACCTACTGTGATAACGATGAAGCCCATCTGTGCGAGGCGGTCGGTACGCACCAATGGCTGATACCATGACTGCTCCACAGCCTCGGTCTGGGGACCTGGGTAGACGTACTCGATAATTGGGTACTTCTTGTTGGGGTCGAAGTCGTAGGGCTTGAACATCACGCCATGGAGGTCCGTAACGCCATCGGCAGCCTTAACGACAAATGGCTCGGGATACTGGTAGCCCATAGCGAACAATGGCTCGAGGTCTACCTCCGCGAGTGTCATAACCTTCTTACCCTCAACGGTGTAGAGCTCCGATACGGGAGCAGCATTTGCGCGAGAGTATGTTGTTACGAAGTAGCGACGGTCATCCGAGAGCGAGAACTCGCCATTGAAATCCTTGGGGTCGAGCTGCTTGAGGCCCGAACCATCGTAGTTCACGCGGAAGAGGTGCAAGTAGTAGGGGTTCTCATCCTTGTTGTAGCCTGTAGCGGTGAAGTAGATAACGCGCTTTGCATCATCCACGCCCAAGACGTTAGATACATGCCACTCGCCCTTTGTAATCTGATTAACAAGCTCACCCTCAGCAGTATAGCGATAGAGGTGTGCCCAGCCAGTACGCTCAGACCACTGGATAACCTCCTTGTCGCCGTTGACAAGCGTAGGCATCTGCCACTCGATAGAGGTATTCATCTTCTCCTCGATAACATCCTTCGCAGTTGCTGTTGCCACGTCTACCACGCAGAGGTCAGCACGCTTGATGTCGCGGCTCTGGCGGATTACATAGAACTTGTCGTTGTCACCCTGCCATACCATGCGTGCGGGCTTCTGGTAGCTGTCAGCGTGCTTGAATGGGCGGTTGCAGATGAAGAGCATCTGCTCCTTGTACTTTGCCATATCCACCTCGCGGCGCTCGAAGTTCTCGGTGTCGAACAACTCCAACCAGAAGTCGGGGCTCTGCTCGCCAGGCATCTGATACTTATACTCGAACAACTCGGGGCGATCCTTCAAGATGTTGATTACCCAGAAGTCCTCGAGCATAGAGGTGTTAGAACGCACTGTAGCAAAGTGCTTCGAGTCGGGCGACCACTGCAAGTATACGCGGTAGCGCTCATCCTCCTTGATCTGCTCGATGCTATCCTCAAACCAGTGGTATGCAGTGTCCTCAGTAGCGTCGGTTGTAATCTGGTGCTCAACGATTGTAGAGTCCTTGGGGTCGCGTACGAACTTCTCGACATCCTCGGTTGTCATATACCAGAGGTTGCTGTTCTTCTGATATACTGCGATACGACCATCGGGCGATACGTTTGCCCACTCGGGGTATCTAACGTCGCGCTCCTCGATGCGCTCGAGGCTCTTTGAGGCGATGTCCCACTTGAAGTGGAAAACAAGGCGCTTACCCTCGTCATCCTTGGGTGCGTAGTCGTTGTTCTCAACCATTACATCCGCGGGTGCGATGTCAAAAAGGACATATTTATCCTCCTTAAGCTCCATGTTGCGGATGGGGAGGTGCTGCCAGTCGAATGGATAGTTCGTGTCGAGCGTAACCTTCTCGGCAAGCTCGCCCATGTTCCACAACTCTATGCGCTTGCCCGCAGCGGGGTCTACGATGTAGTAGGTTGTTCCATCGACATTAGACCATGAGTACCAGAACTTTGTAGAGTTCTCGAACCAGTTTGGGCGTACCGCGGTCTGGGGTACAAGGCGACGCATCTTCGTGGGAGAGAAGCGCTCTGCCAACTCGTAGTTGGGCTTTACGGCTTCGGGCTCTGCGCCAAAAGCGGGCGTTGCAGCAGCCATGGCGGCAACAGCAACGAAAAGCATTGATAGTCTCTTAATCATATTATTAAAGTATTAATTTTGTAGCAGTAGTTTGCAATATACAAAGATACAAAAAAATGTTATATAACACCTCGCCGACCCAAATTATTTCTCCACCCCACAAGCATCACCAACCTATTATTGGCACATTGCTCCATCGTTTGCGTAATAAGGAATAAAAATGAATAAAAAGGCTCTACAAATAATATTTTTCACTATCTTTGCGTTTTGAACACGAAACTAAGTGGGTACAGGAATGGATGTTGTAATTACATATGTTGATGGTTTGGACCCCTTGTGGCAGAAAGACTACGAGGAGTGCACAAACATCCCTATTTTGGAGAAGCGCTTCCGCGACTGGGGAACGTTGCGCTACCTTATGCGTGGCATCGAGGTGAACATGCCCTTCATTCGCAAGGTGCATCTCGTGGTGGCACGCGATAGCCAGGTGCCCGAGTGGGTGAACCGCGACGAGGTTAATGTAGTGCTACACAAGGATATAATCCCCGAGCAGTTTGTCCCCACATTCAACTGCAACCCCATCGAGCTACACCTACACCGCATCGAGGATCTCGACGAGCAGTATGTCTACTTCAACGACGATGTATTCCCGCTGATGAAGTGCGAGCCTACGGACTTCTTTGTCGATGGCAAGGGTCAGCTCGGCATGAGCCGTCACCTCTTCTCGTTCGACATGTTCAAGAAGATTTGTCGCAATTCGGATGTCATGGCACGCCGTGCATTGGGCATGAAGCCCTCATTGTTCTTCTTGCGCCCACAACACGTCTGCACGCCGATGATTAAGAGCGAGTGCGAGGAGATGTATGAGAGAGTCAAGGACGACCTTCTCGCAACAATCACCATGACGCGCACGGCGAAGAACATAAGCCAGTATGTCTTCCTTAACTACATGTACCTCAAGGGCACGTTGCAGAACAAGCGCCTCTCGAAGCGACACTTCTCGTTGGGCATCACCTCGGTAAAGAAGCTCCGCGAGTTTATCACCAACCCCACACGCAAGTTTACCTGCATAAACGATGTTAAGCTCAGCCACGAGCGTTTTGAGGAGTTGCGCAGAGTGCTTATCGAGGCCTTCGAGACGCTTCTACCGAACAAGTCTAAGTACGAAATCTAAGAGTTAGATATAACAAAAAGGAGTTACCCTATAGTGGATAACTCCTTTATTATTATTTGAATAGCGCCACAAACTTTGTGAACATCTGCGCTACGATGGGCACATCCGAACCGCCACCCCTAATCTTTGCGCCACGCACCGCCTTAGCCAACCACGGATACTCAGCGAAGAGGTCGAGACGATAGAAGATGGAGTACCAGCCGAGTTGAATCAGGATATCATCGAAGATGCCAGCGATGGGATTCCTCTCTGCGGGCACATCGCGATACTTCAGGTAGAGGTCTATAAAGTTGAGCGAATACTCCCTCTTACGCTTGCGACGTTGCTGACCTGTCAGAGCGTTGGGATTACCCTTGCGATAGTGGTAGACATACTCATCGAGGTAGGCGATACTCCTGGAGTAACCAACAAGTTGCGTTGTAACATAGCAATCCTCGGCATAGCCATACTTCGGAGAGTAGATGGTATTCTCGGTATAAAGACCACGACGGAAGCACTTATTCCATACACTAGCGTTCGAGCAGTGGTTATACATATTGCGCACATAGCAAGCACGCTCATCCGCATTGTAGACGCGCTCACGCTTATATTTCGACCTCGTGGGATACTCCTTGACGTAGTTGAAGTAGATGATATCGGCGCCCGTCTCCTCAATCCTGGCTACAATCTTGGCAATAGAGTCTCGCTCAATCCAGTCGTCGGAGTCTACATGGTAGACATAGTCTCCCGTGACATGCTCAAGGCCCGTAACGCGCGCCGCAGGAAGGCCACCATTAGCCTTGTGCACAATCTTTATCTGGTCGCGCAAGTGGCTGTACCTCTTCTCGATAACACCTTCGAGAATCTCTATGGAGCGATCCTTGGTGCCATCATTCACAAAGATAAACTCTATGTGGGGATATGACTGCGAGAGTACCGACTCGGCAAACTCCTCTATGCAGTTCTCAACGCCATAGATAGGCGCTACGATAGATATGGTTATACTCCTTTGCATAGTAGTCTATTTATCCGTTTTTATGCGTCCGCTCTGCAACTTGAAGTTGTATGAGTGGCGACCCTCGGCGCGAAAATCGCGGTGGTAGCGCTCCAATACCTCCTTGAATATCTCATCGTACTGCGGAATGAAGAGGTCATCCTTCGCCCATAGGTGTGAGAGTATCTCGGTGGCCAATTGGCGTGTGACGCTGAGGTCGTTAGCGCCATTATAGAAGGTCGTGCCCTTGATACTGCCTGGCGAGATGTTAAGGATGCGGTTTGTTGTTCCCGCCATCTCGAGCTCCACGTTCACACTCTCGATGAATATCTTTAGTGCCGCCTTTGTTGCTCCATACACTGCAAAGAGGGGCGAGGAGATAAAGCCCGCGATGCTACCCATAACGCCACAATAGAAATCCTCGGGACGGCTCATGCGCTCATAAAAGCGACGAATGATGCGTATCACAGCGGTGCTGTTTACCGCGAAGCTATCAACGATATGCTCCTCGTCAACATCGGCGAAGTGAGCCAAACGACCGAAGCCCGCAGTGATGATGAGCGTGTCTACATCCTTAAAGGTATCGAACATTGAGTACTCCTCCGAGCGCAGGTCAAACTGATAACTTCGGAACTTGGGGTGGTGGAACTCTTGAGCAACAGCCTGCCTGTCGACGATGCTCACCTGCCCGAAGCGCTCATCCTCAGCAAGCAGTGTGGCAACGGCGAGACCTATGCCATTGGCACCTCCAATAACTAACGCGTGTCTCATACCTGTGTGCATCATTCCATAGGTTTAGCGTGATTACTCATTGATACCTAAACGATTAGATATCCACTTTATGGTCCTGGTTCTACCCTCCTCGGTCATCATATCCAACGAGTTGAAGCAACCGAATTTACACTGTGGTCGTCTATCAAAGAAGGCGAGTTTCTTCTCGACATACGCTATATCGCTCTTGGGCTTGAGGTAGAGAAGATCGTTATACGCCTTGCGCATTGTGATACGATTCTCGTTATTCAACAAGAGATACTGCAACTCCTCTGCATTAAACTGCGAAGGGCAACGAAAGCGATGCGAGATGTTTGCCACAAGATGGTCGGGATGCTCCGCAAAGTACTTCTCATAGACGCTACGCAACAGTGGCTTGGGCGTGTGATATATCTTGATAAAGGAGTTACGCTTGCCGAGCAACTCCGCAGCGTTGAGCATGGTCTGACGGAACGACACCTGCTTGGTGCCATCACGATGACGGCGCATTATATGGCTGAGTCGCACATAGAGGGTGCTATATCGCTTACCGTAGCACACCACCTTACCATCCTCCGAGAAGAAATCCTCGGGCTGGGTGGGGGCGGCAAGGATAAGGTCATCGTTAAACTCTATGTAGTGCTCCGCGAGGCCCGGAATGCGCCACGTCATAGACTCGATAGAGATGGAGTTAAACGTGGGCAGATACTCCTTAAAGCCACGGAATATCACCTTGTGGTCGACAATCTCAACGGGGATAGAGCCCTCGGGGAAGTGCTTGGCAATGAACTCTTCAACCATGGGGTTTTGCTCATCCGTAACGATGTATATCTTATGGAGCCATGGTGCAAAGCGATTGAGCGAAGCCACACAGTAGAATATCTCGCCGATACTCGTAAAGCGAGTGGCGCCCGCTACGTCATCTCTTTTCAGGGCCTTGGCAGAGCCATAATGCTCACGCTTGGCCTTGTGGCGCGGGTCATCGCCATCGACCCAGGTGATTACTGCATCTATCTTCATAAAATTTTAAGTCGGGGGTATTAGGGTTTATCTCTTTTTCAGCTCAAGGCGACGCTCTATCCACTCAACGACCATCTTCTGACCCTCCTCAGGGGCCTGATCCAGAGAGTTGAAGCAACCAAACTTCTTGTGGCTGTCACGCGTGAAGCCATCGAGTTTTCGGCGTATGTACTCTATGTCGGGCTTCGCCATAAAGTAGAACAACTCATCCTCCACCCTCTTCATCGTGCAACGTCCCTTGTCGCACATCGCAAGGAAGAATACCTCCTGCGGATTATACTGCGAGGCATGACGGAAGCGGTGGCAGATATTGCGCAACAGCGCCTCGGGATGCTCATCGTTGAATCTCTCAAAGAAACTCTTGAGCAGAGCCTTGGGTGTGTGGTGTAGCATTATAAAGTCACTACTATGACCAGCAACCTCGGCACCGTTTATCATAGACTCCTTGAACGACACGCGCTTAGGACCATTGATGCGATACTTCAAAATACGACTCAGACGCACCAAGAACGAGGAGCGCCTGCGACCATAGCAGACCACACTATCCTCCGAGGGGAAGAAGTCCTCGGGCTGGGTAGGGGCGCCGAGAATAAGGTCGTCATTGAACTCTATATAGTGCTCCGCGAGGCCTGGAATGCGCCACGTCATAGACTCGATAGAGATGGAGTTAAACGTGGGCAGATGCTCCTCATAGCCTCTAAATATCACCTTGTGATCGACAATCTCCATGGGGATAGAGCCCTCGGGGAAGTGCTTGGCAATGAACTCATCGACCATGGGATTCTGCTCATCCGTAACGATATATATCTTATTGAGCCATGGTGCAAAACGGTTGAGCGAAGCCACACAGTAGAATATCTCACCGAGGCTCGAATAGCGGGTACTGCCCGCAACATCATCGCGGTTAAGCAATCGCTTGTCGCCATACTGCTCGCGCTTGCTCCTATGACGAGGGTCATCACCATCGACCCAAGTGATTACTGCATCTATCTTAAAGTTCATTCTCGTAGTTCAACTTAATGGGAAACATCGTTTCCATGTGGGATTAAATCCCTAAATATATGTTATCACGACAGGCCTATATCCAACTTTGCGAGTCGCTTACAAAAGACAAAGATAGTTAAAATTATTTTCAATAATCCTATTTATCATACTTTTTTGTATATTTGCCTGCTGAACAATTAAGTTAATGTATAACAAACAAATATAATGATTATGAATTTCACAGGCATCATCGTCGGTCTCGCGACATTTCTTATTATAGGTATCTTCCACCCTATCGTAATCAAGGCTGAGTACTACCTCGGTACAAAGTGCTGGTGGATGTTCCTCGTTGCGGGCATCGTATTCTGCGCACTTTCACTCATTGTGGGCAACCTCATCGCATCGACCATACTCGGCGTTACGGCATTCTCCTCATTCTGGAGCATCCTCGAGCTTATACATCAGAAGCGACGCGTAGAGAAGGGTTGGTTCCCCGAGGGCCCAGGACATAGAAAGTAAACAATAAATGGAGGTACTAATCATAGCACCTCCATTTTTATTACATCTGTGTATCAGCTACTTATTCGCCTTGCGGGCATACTCAAACAGGTAATATGGCAGATGGCAATAGCCCGCGGGATTCTTATCCAAGTAGTCCTGATGATACTCCTCCGCGGGGTAGAAATTACTCAAAGCCTCAAGCTCCACAACAATCTCTCCGCCCATCTTGCTCTCAACCGCACGATAGACCTCCTCAATGGTTGCCCTATCACTATGGTCGGTGTAGTAGATACCCGTGCGATAGCGCGTACCGATATCATTACCCTGCTTGTTTAGCGACATGGGGTCTATCGAGTGGAAATATAGCTCCACGACCTTTTCAAGCAGCAAAAGCTCGGGGTCGTACTCCACCTTCACACACTCCACAAATCCCGTGCGGTCGGTGTACACCTCCTCGTATGTAGGGTTCTCGCCTTGGCCATTAGCATAGCCCACTTCGGTGGCCACAACACCACGTATCTGCTTTAGGTAGTGCTCCGTACCCCAGAAGCAACCTCCTGCCAAATATATCTCCTTCATAATCAGTATTCTATACTATCAAAAACCTCTTGCAGTCTATTGAGGAATCCCGTAGATATGGGGCCATCCATCTGCGTGTGGTGGAACTGGAACGATATGGGTAGCGTCGTGCGGAATAGCCCCTTGCGGTATTTACCCCACACAACAAAGGGATTGTTGTAGAAGCCAGCGTAGAGGTTGACGACCGAGTCCAACTCGCACTTCGTAAGCGCCGAGGTGCCAATCACCATGTAGTCATCGCCCAAATTAAACTCCTCGTCACTCGTCGCAGCCTGCTCCGTAAGGCGCAGATAGTCCTCCGCAAATGTATGGATATCAGCCGAGAAGGGGATGTCACAAGTGACGATATTACCCGTGCGTGACATAACTATGGTGTTGACAGCCAAGTTGTCGAACTGCATAAGTTTATCGCCGACGGGCAACAGGTAAAACTCGCCAAAGTCACTCGCAGCACGACCTATGGCGTAGCACATAAGCATGTTGAGTTTAAGACCCTTACGACGCGCCACACGCCTCAGGTGTGTGATGTCGAAGGTTTTGGTCATTGTCACCATGGGCATTGGCGAGCGCATCCACAACTCGAAGGCCTTGGCGCGGTTTGTATCTTTGGGGTTGACCTCTCTCATAATGATAGATGTATTGGAATCCGTGTTACAAATATACAAAAAAATAGAGGCCACCACATTGGGCAGCCTCTAATCTTTGTCGTAAACCGCAAATTACAATGCGTTAACGTGCAAAGCGAGTGAGCTCTTAAGGTTAGCAGCCTTGTTCTTGTGGATAATGTTGTGCTTTGCGAGCTTA
>JAZRAT010000074.1:0-23037 GCA_045634725.1 Alistipes sp.
TAAAAATGCTTAACTAATGGAGGAGACAAAAGATATAATCGAAGGTGCAGAGAGCGTCGTTGAGGCTGTCGAGACTGATGAGACTGTGGATGCCCCCAAGGGTAAGTATGGTGCATTGACCTCGGCGGATGATGGCGTACATCGCCTCTCGGGCATGTACAAGAATTGGTTTTTGGACTACGCCTCATACGTTATTCTGGAGCGTGCCGTGCCCCACTTGGAGGATGGACTAAAGCCTGTGCAGCGCCGTATCCTTCACGCCATGAAGTGCGTTGAGGATGGCCGCTATAACAAGGTTGCAAACGTGGTGGGTCAGGCTATGCAGTACCACCCCCATGGTGATGCCTCAATCAAGGATGCGTTGGTGCAGTTGGGTCAGAAGGGTCTGCTCATCGATATGCAGGGAAACTGGGGTAATATCCTCACGGGTGATGAGGCTGCGGCGGCCCGATATATCGAGGCGCGCTTGTCGAAGTTCGCCCTCGATGTGGTCTACAACAAGAAGACCACGGAGTGGATGTTGGCCTACGATGGCCGTAAGGAGGAGCCCGTTACGCTCCCCATCAAGTTCCCATTGCTTTTGGCGCAGGGTGCTGACGGTATCGCCGTGGGTCTGGCGTCGAAGATTCTGCCCCACAACTTCGTGGAGCTTATAAACGCCTCGATTGCCTACTTGCGAGGTGAGGATTTCATGCTCGTTCCCGACTTCCAGACGGGAGGTATCATGGACGCAAGCAACTATAACGATGGCTTGCGTGGTGGTGCAGTCAGGGTGCGTGCCCGCATCTCGAAGATTGATAAGCGCACGCTGGCCATTACGGAGATTCCCTACGGAACAACCTCGGAGTCGATTAAGGAGTCTATCATCAAGGCTAACGATAAGGGTAAGATAAAGATTAAGAAGGTCGATGACAACACTGCCGAGAAGGTGGAGATTGTCATCCAGGTAGCGGCCGACGAGTCTTCGGACAAGACCATCGACGCACTCTACGCCTTCACCGATTGCGAGGTGTCTATCTCGCCAAATGCCTGCGTCATCGTGGACAACAAGCCCGTATTTATGGGTGTCAGCGACATCTTGCGCTACTCGACTGACCACACCAAGGCACTCTTGGGCAAGGAGCTTCAAATCAAGCTCGACGAGTTGAATGAGGCGTGGCATGCCGCATCGTTGGAGCGCATCTTCATCGAGAATAAGCTCTACCAGCTCATCGAGGGTTGCCGTACACGCGAGGCCGCATACGAGGCTGTGGATAAGGGTCTCGAGCCCTTCAAGTCGAAACTCCGCAGAGAGGTTACGATGGAGGATGTGCAGCGCCTTACGGAGTTGAAGTTCATCCGTATCTCGCGCTACGACAGCGAGAAGGCCGACAACGAGATAAAGCAGATTGAGAAGGATATAAAGCAGACGAAGCACGACCTCGACCACCTTGTGGACTATGCCGTTGCCTACTTCGAGCGCATCAAGACGAAGTATGCCGAGGGTAAGGAGCGTCGCACCGAGATTCGTGAGTTCGACACCATCGAGGCATGGAAGGTGGCATCGTCAAATGCTAAACTCTATGTCGACAGGGCAGAGGGCTTCTTCGGCTTCGGCAAGAGCATGAAGGACTCGGAGTTTGTCTGCGACTGCTCGAACCTCGATGATGTTATCATCATTCTCAAGGATGGCCGTTATAAGATTACGAAGATTAGCGAAAAGGCCTTCTTCGATAAGGGCATATATTATATAGGTATATATAAGCGCAACGACGAGCGCACCATCTACAATATGCTCTACCGCGATGGCCGTGGTGGTGCTATCATGATGAAGCGCTGCGCTATTAAGTCTGTTACGCGCGACAAGGAGTACGACCTCACAAAGGGCACGGCAAAGAGCGAGTTGCTCTATCTCTCTGTCAACCCCAATGGTGAGGCCGAGATATTGAAGATATACTTGCGCCCCCGAGCACGCTTGAAGAAGTGCATCATCGACCTCGACCTCTCGACCCTCGCAATCAAGGGTCGCCAGAGCGTGGGTAACCTCGTTACGCGCTACCCAATCAACAAGATTGTGCTCAAGGAGCGTTGCGCCTCTACGCTCGGTGGTCAGAACATATGGTACGACGAGGATGTACGTCGCCTCAATACCGATGGCCGAGGTATGCTTCTCGGCGAGTTCAAGGGCGAGGATAAGATTGTTGTGTGGACAGCCAAGAACCAGTACTACATCACTGGCTTCGATGTGCAGCAGCACTTCCCCGACGACACCATCCGTGTTGAGCGCTACATCGCCGATAGGGTATACGCACTATGCTACTACGATGGCGAGCAGAACTACTACTACATGAAGCGCTTCCAGCTCGAGGCAAGCGACAAGATACAGTTCTTCTTGGAGGAGGGTGCCCCCATGCGCTTCGAGGCTATCACCTACCGCAAGGGTGCTCAGCTCGAGATTACGTTTGGCGGTCAGCATGAGCAGCGCCCCGTGGAGATGGTCGATGTAGATGAGTTTATCACCGTGAAGAGCCACCGTGCCAAGGGTAAGCGCCTTACAACATATGAGGTTGCTACGCTCCGCTTCATCGAGCCCGAGGAGCCCGAGATGGAGGAGGAGCCAATGGATGAGCCACTCATGGACGAGGATATGGGTGAGGATGAGGCAATCGACATGGACGACATCGTGGGCGAGGAGATAAGTGCCGACCCCAATGTCGACTATAACGAGCGTGCCGAGGAGACCGAGATTCTTGGTGCTTCACAGCTTAACCTGTTCTAAACCACGCTGCTATGATACTCTTTTTGGTGGGATATGCTGGCTCGGGTAAGAGCTCATTGGGTAAGCGCCTTGCACGTCGCATGGGCTTGCGCTGTGTCGACACGGACAATGTCGTGGAGCAGCAGGTGGGTGCCCCCATCGCCGATATCTTCCACTACGAGGGCGAGGAGTACTTCCGCATCGCTGAGCGCAGGGCTGTTGAGGGTTTGGCAAACGAGGCTATGGATATGGTCATAGCAACGGGTGGAGGCCTGCCCACATGGCGTGATAACATGGAGTGGATGTTGCGTTCGGGTGTTGTCATCTACTTGCGTCGCACGCCCGAGCAGATACTCTCGCGCCTCTCGGCATATGGCAGGGAGAAGCGCCCCATGTTCAGGGGTAAGAGCGACGAGGAGCTCTTGGTGTTCATGCGCCAGCAGATGGCCGAGCGCGAGGTCTACTACAACCAGGCGCATATCTCGGTGGACTGCACTACGATGAGCGATGACGATGTTGTTGAGTATATAGTTAACAAGTTGTAAACCAATGAATAACGCACCTATAGGAGTCTACGATTCGGGCTTTGGAGGCCTCTCCGTGTGGCGCGAGCTACGCAGACTGCTTCCACATGAGTCGTTGCTCTATCTCGGCGACGGCAAGAACTGCCCCTATGGTGGCAGGTCGCGCGCAGAGATTGAGGGCTTCGCCATTGAGGCTGTTGAGCGACTCGTTGAGGAGGGTGCGAAGATGGTTGTTGTAGGGTGTAATACCGCCACTACCGCTGCAGTTGAGACTCTGCGCAGGCGCTGGCCCGATATGCCCATCGTGGGTTTGGAGCCCGCCGTTAAGCCCGCCTGCCTGACTTCGCAGCGACGCAAGATTGCAGTTCTTGCAACGGCACATAGCCTCAGTAGCGATATGTTCCTCACTACGGCAGCACGCTGGGCTTCGGATGTAGAGGTCGTAAAGGTCGTGGGCGAGGGCTTCGTGGAACTTGTCGAGAGGGATATGGAGCATACTTCGGAGGCTGAACACTTGGTGCGCAAGGCCGTAGAGCCATTGTTGGGCATGGGTGTCGATAAGTTGGTCTTGGGTTGCACACATTACCCCTTCCTGCGCCCCATCATCGAGCGCATAGTGGAGGGCGCGGGCATCGAGGTTATCGACTCGGGTGTTGCCGTAGCCCGAAGGGTTGAGTGGCTCTTGGATAGGTACGACATTGCCGCTTCGGAGGATAACGAGCCTGTGATGCGCTATCTGACATTTGCGGACGAGGAGTACCGTAAACGCCTGGAGAATAAGGCACAAGCAATTATAAACATGGATAAATAGATAACGATATATGGCAAATAGTAAAAATAAGAAGCAGAGTGGTGCGGGTAGTGCCGAGAGCCTATCACGCTGGGAGAATGTGCGCCTTATAGCGGGCTTCGCACTTGTGATTTTTGGCATCTTCCTCACCTGCTCAATCCTATCATACCTCTTCTACTGGAAGGAGGATATCAGCGCTATCTACGAGACCAACCCTCGCGTGGATGTTGAGTATATGAACATCTGTGGCCCTATGGGTGCGCGCGTGGCACACAGCTTGGTGGGATGTGGCTTCGGCTTGTTCGCCTTTGTCCTGCCACTCTTCATCACGGTTTTGGGCTGGCGACTCTTCCGCTTTAAGTCACTGCGCCTCTACCGCTTTGGCATCATCTGCGCGCTCGTATTGCTTATGGGCTCGCTCACGCTTGGTGCAACCTTCAAGACCGCATGGGAGCTCTTTGGCTCGGGTCTTGGTGGCGAGTATGGCTTGGCGTTGAGCAACTGGCTCACGGCACACATCGGCTTTATCGGCATGTTGCTCATAGCGCTCATCGGCTGGATTACAATCGGCATACTTATAAATCGCAACTTCCTGCAAATGCTTGGTAATTGGGGCGTTGCGGGTTATGAGCGAACTGCCGATGCCACAAAGGGACTCATTGCTAATATGCGCGAGAAGCGTAATCAGAGGGGCGAGGATAAATCCGTTGTGGAGGAGGAGCGCGAGCCTGAGGTTGTCGTTGCTGCCGACGAGCCCGTTGCCGATGTGGTATTGGAGAGGGTCAAGGAGGAGGATGACATCTTCGTTGTCGAGCCCCGTGATGCTGTCGAGGAGGAGGTCGCAGATACCTTCGAGCCCGAGTCAATGCCCGAGTCAACGCCCGAACCCGAGCCAGTGCCCACTCCCGTAGTGCCCGAGGATGACTTCTATGTTGTGCCTCGCGAAGAGGAGGGTGGGGCTGAGCCACTTACGCACGAGGATGCTGCTGACATCTTGGGCATCGAGGAGGATAAAACCGAGGAGGAGGGCATCGTGGTTACGGTAACGGAGAACGATGTCAAGGAGGTCAACGAGGAGGATATCGAGGTAGACCTCTACGACCCCATGCGCGATCTGTATAACTATCAGCCACCCACGCCCGCATTGCTTCGTGACCATAAGTCGCAGTCGGCATTCGACGAGGAGGAGATATTTAGAAACAAGGAGCGTATTCGTGAAACCTTGTTGCATTTTCATGTGCCCATCATCAGCATGCACGCTACGGTGGGTCCCACTGTAACGCTCTACGAGATTGTTCAGGAGCCTGGCGTCAAGATTTCGCGCATCCAGGGCTTGGAGGATGACCTTGCGCAGAACCTCAAGGCCGAGAAGGTGCGTATCATCGCCCCCATTCCTGGCAAGGGTACTGTCGGCATCGAGGTGCCTAACCAGATTAAGCAGACCGTATCCATGCGTTCGGCGATATGTAGCGAGGAGTTCCAGAACTCTAAGGCGGAGCTCCCCGTGGTCATCGGTCGCACCATCCAGAACGAAAACTACACCTTCGACCTCGCGAAGATGCCACACTTGTTGGTGGCGGGTGCTACGGGTCAGGGTAAGTCTGTGGGTCTGAACGCCATCATCACGTCGTTGCTCTACCGCAAGCACCCCGCGGAGTTGAAGTTCGTGCTTATCGACCCCAAGATGGTTGAGTTCTCGCTCTACAACAAACTCGAGCGCCACTTCCTCGCGAAGATGGAGTCGGAGGATGAGTCTATCGTTACTGACCCCAAGAAGGCGGTATACACACTCAACGCCCTCTGCACCGAGATGGCTAACCGCTTGGAGCTCTGCAAGAAGGCGGCAGCGAAGAATATTGTCGAGTATAACGAGAAGTTTGTGGCACGCCGTCTTAATCCGGACAATGGCCACCGCTTCATGCCCTATATCGTGGTTATTATCGATGAGTTCGCCGACCTCATCATGACTGCCAAGGAGGTTGAGGCCCCCGTTATGCGTCTTGCGCAGAAGGCGCGTGCCATCGGTATCCACCTCATCGTTGCTACGCAGCGCCCCGATGTAAAGGTCATCACAGGTGGTATCAAGGCCAACTTCCCCGCGCGTATCGCCTTCCGCGTTATGCAGATGACCGACTCGCGCACGATTATCGACCAGCCAGGTGCTAACCAGCTTATCGGTCGTGGCGATATGCTCTTCTTGAGTGGTGGTGAGCCCACACGTATCCAGTGCGCCTTTGTCGACACGCCCGAGGTTGAGAATATCGTCGAGCATATCGGCTCGCAGCAGGGCTACCCCGCAGCATACAACCTCCCCGACTATGTCCCCGCAGATGGTGCTGGCGAGGCATCCGTAGGCTTCGGCTCGGAGGAGAGTGGTGCGCCCCAGAAGTTCGATGCCAAGTTTGGCGAGATTGCCCGCGAGGCGGTGTCGAGTGGTGCTATATCGACCTCTATGATTCAGCGTAACTTCGAGGTGGGCTTCAATCGCGCTGGCCGCATCATGCTTCAGCTCGAGCGTGCTGGTATCGTAGGCCCGCAGATAGGCTCTAAGCCCCGCGAAATTAAGTATTATGACCTTCCCTCTCTCGAGGCTCGCCTCCAGGAGTTGGGTATATACTAAGTTGCTATGAGAAAGATTGTTATATTGTTTGTCGCTCTTTTCTCAACGCTCGGCGTTGTAAGGGCGCAGAGTGCCGAGGAGTGGCTCTCGAAACTCGATAATTCGCTCGGTGAGCGCTACGCTATGCACATCGCCGTGACGGTTGCCGAGGAGGCACCCCTTAATGGTTACTTCATGGTCGAGGGCGATGCCTACTACATCTCGCTCGGCATCATGGAGGTATATAGCGACGGCAAGCTCCGCTACGAGATAAACAACGAGCGCAAGGAGGTTGTTGAGGATAGGGTAAACCTCGAGGCCTGCGACCTACTCTCTAACCCCACACGCGCCTTTACCTTCGTGCCTCAGGAGTTTTTGTCAGAGGTTACTTCTGTAACTAACGAACGTGTTATGCTTAGGCTCACGCCCAAGAGCGATGCTATGGGCATCGACTCCATAACCCTCACCCTCGAGCGCCGTGGCTCAAAGGTTGCGCCCGTGGCCATCAGCTACGATTACGATGGCGACGCCGTCTCCATTGTGCTTCGTGAGGCAGACAGTGCCGAAGTGAAACTTCCCCGCTGGGATAAGTCCACATACCGCGCCTACGATATTGTATCATTTTTATAAATAATTGTCTATGAGAAAGTTGATGTTTGCTGTGGCTCTATTGGGTATGGTTGCTTGTGGACTTGAGATTGTCGACAAGAAGCCCGTCACCGAGGTCGAGAATTTCGATGTCGCTATGACCCAGGAGAGCGCCTACGGCTTTGAGAATGAGGTGTTTGAGTTCGAGTATTTCTACAACGAGGAGTACGCCTACTGGGGTGGTTTTGCCCTCTCAAATGTTAAGGATAGCGACCCCGCGAATGGCCTTTTTGCCAACCAGTATGCCGTCTTCAACGACGCTGCAGCCTCGGGAGATAACTTCCTTATCTACTACTACGACTCTTTCAACGAGCCCTGCGACATAGTGCTCAAGAAGGCTGTCCACCTCTCGAATGTGAAGCTCAACCTCACAACCTACACCTACGCCTCAATCACCAACGAGGCTATCAATGACTTTGCCCGCGCCTTCATCGATGGCGACTACCTCAAGGTTGTATTTACCGCCATGAAGGGCAACGTCGTTACAGGTGTTGATGAGTGCTATGTTGTTGATTTCCGCGATGGTAAGCGCGATATGGCAACCGACTGGAGGGAGTATTCACTTGTTAATCTCGGCCGCGACTACGACCGTGTTCGCGTGACCATCGAGACAACCGACGTAGGCGAGTGGGGAGCGAATACACCGCTCTATATAGCCCTCGATGACCTTACATATTTCTTGTGATATTTCTTGTGATAGTGGCGCTACTTCGCCACCTCAATCCAAAGAGCGAATGGGAAATACGCTATAGTATGTCCCATCCGCTCTTTCTCTTTATCGGCGGCAAATTAGCACCACTCTGACAAGAAATAGGGTAGGGCAGACTGGGTGAGTTGAAGAATATACGCAAGCAAAACTATAGTAGTCATATCTCCAAAACTTTATTAGTCTAAAATTTTGCTATTTCCACTTTTTTTTATACCTTTGATACGTTGTATATACCTATATGTAGTTACTAAATATGGCACTAAAAAGAGTTGATGAGCGTTTGTCACGCCTGACAAGCATGGTCGAGAAGTGGAACAATAGTGGCAACGTGCCACGCATCGAGCGCGATATGGCACTCGAAGAGTTGCGCCGCATATATGATGAACTGCTCGACTATACACCTCAACAGGTTGAAGCTCCCGCAGTTGAGAGCGAAGCGCCTGCTGTTGAGGAGCACGAGGCGGAGGCTGACGAGGAGATAGAGCATAACTTCGATATTGAGGCTGAGGAGGCTGAGGAGGCGGTTGTTGCACCCGTAGTAGCCCCCGCGGTTGTTATCGCACACGAGGATGTGGGTGACGCCTTCGACGATGCTCTCGACATCGATGCGCTCTTGGGTCTCTCGGGCGAAGATAGCATCGAAGAGGCCGAGGCAACGCTCTCGGTAGAGGAACCCGCAGAGGAGTCCGCAGAAATCGCAGAGCCCGGAGTGGAGGAGGTTGCTGAGCCAGAGCTAGAGCCAGAGGCGCTCATTGAGGAGACGTCCGAGGTAGAGGAGGCATCCGAGACCGAGGTGACTCCCGAGGTAGAGGCAAAGCCTGAGGAGAGTGCTCCCGAGCGACCAATAGGTGGCGGACTATTCGATATCGATGACATTCCCGTGCGCACAAAGAGTGGTCGCAAGATGATTTCGCTCTACGATGCGCCCATCAAGACTTCCGAGCCCATAAAGGAGAGCACACCAGAGCCCGTAGCGGAGGTAGCGGAGGCCGAGAAGAGTGTGGCAGAGCCCGTGCCAACTCCACAACGCGTGCCAACTCCACAGCCCGCACCAGCACCAATGCCCGCATCCGCATCACGCGAGGAGGAGGCACCACAGCGCTTGGGTGATGTGATAGCAAAGAATGTGACTACGCTTGCCGACAAGATGGCCGAGGAGCAGCCCACGGCGGCCTTCAACCGCATCACCGACATCCGCAAGGCGATAGGCCTCAACGATAAGTTCCTCATGATACGCGACCTCTTTGGTGGCGATGCGAACCTCTACGAGGATACCATCAACCACCTCAACGAGTACGACGACTTGGATGAGTGCATGATATTTATAGTGGAAAACTTCCGCTGGAACCCCGACTCGGAGGGTGCAAAACTTCTCGTATCGCTCCTTGAACGCAAACTCTCATAAATAGGACTATGGCAAAACTATATATCGTACCCACACCCATTGGCAACCTCGAGGATATAACCCTGCGTGCCATAAACGTACTCAAGAGCGTTGACTTCATCCTTGCCGAAGATACGCGCACATCGTCACACCTTATGCGCCACCTCGGCATCGAGAAGCCCATGCACTCGCACCATAAGTTCAACGAGCACGCTACGGTAGGCCGTGTCGTGGAGTCTATAGCTGCGGGTAAGGATGTGGCACTGGTGTCGGATGCTGGCACGCCTGGCATCTCCGACCCTGGCTTCCTGCTCGTGCGTAGATGTGTGGAGGAGGGCATCGAGGTGGTTACGCTGCCGGGCCCTACAGCACTTATTCCCGCACTTGTGCAGAGTGGCTTCCCTTGTGACAGGTTCTGCTTCGAGGGTTTCCTTCCGCAGAAGAAGGGTCGCATGAAGCGCCTCGAGGAGCTATCTTCGGAGACGCGCACCATCATCTTCTACGAGTCGCCCTACCGCGTTGTAAAGTGCTTGGAGCAGATTGCCGAGACCTTCGGTGCGGAGCGCCGTGTGGCTGTGGTGAGGGAGATAACCAAGAAGTTTGAGGAGACCGTGCGTGGCACAGTAACGGAGGCTATTGCCCACTTCAAGGCCCACGAGCCTAAGGGTGAGTTTGTAATCGTGGTGGAGGGCTACAACCCCAAGGCGGAGCGTAATGCCGACACCGACACTGATAACGACGAGGAGGAGTAGCGATGGCACGACTCAGCGTAGTCATACTCAACTGGAATGGCCGTCGCCACTTGGAGCGATACCTGCCGAGCGTCGTTGCCCACACCGAGGGTGACGCCGAGGTTGTCGTTGCCGATAATGGCTCTACGGACGACTCGTTGCAGTGGCTGCGCTTGAACTATCCCGATGTGCGTGTCATACGCCTCGACCGCAACTACGGCTTTGCGGGTGGATATAACCGTGCACTGAAGGAGGTCGCAAGCGAGTATGTCCTGCTCCTGAACTCCGATGTAGAGGTTACGGCAGGGTGGTGGCAGCCCCTTGTTGAAGTGCTTGATGCAGAGAGTGATGTTGCTGTTGTAGCGCCCAAGCTTCTGGCAGATATGGAGCGCACGAAGTTTGAGTATGCTGGAGCCTCGGGAGGTTTTATTGACTACTTAGGTTATCCCTTCTGCCGTGGTCGCATACTTTCGAATGTCGAGGAGGACGAGGGTCAGTACGATGACCGCAGAGATATATTCTGGGCAAGTGGTGCCGCGATGTGTTGCCGCAGGGAGGTCTTCGAGAGTCTCGGAGGCTTCGACGAGGATTTCTTCGCCCACATGGAGGAGATAGACCTGCAGTGGCGTATGCAGTTGGCGGGCTGGCGCATCGTCGTGGAGCCCAAGTCGGTAGTCTACCACCTCGGTGGTGGCACACTCCCCGCATCGTCACGCAAGATATTCCTTAACCACCGCAACAACCTCGCCATGTTGTTCAAGTGCGCCTCGCCCATGCAGCGTGCCGTGGTTGCAGTGGTGCGCCCCGCAACAGATATGCTCGAGGCCTTTGTGAACCTCGTTACGTTGCACCCCCAGCGTGCCTGGGCCATAGTGCGTGCGTGGGGAGAGTTCATAGCGTGGCATGGCGTGCTCAGCCGCAAGCGTAAGGCTGTGGTGCGCACTAAAAAGGTGGATAACATATACCGAAACTCAATCGTCTTGCGTTACATCTTCGGCGGACGCAAGTTTAACAATATGATGTGATGAAACGACTGATTATCATACCCACATACAACGAGCGCGAGAACATCACAAAAATGGTGGAGCGCGTGATGGCGGATGACCTAAAGTTTGACCTGCTCATTGTCGACGATGGCTCACCCGACGGTACGGCAAACCTCGTGCGCGAGGCGCAGAAGCAGTACCCCGAGCGCCTGCACATGATTGAGCGCAAAGGAAAACTCGGCCTCGGAACTGCCTACATCGCGGGCTTCAAGTATGCCTTGGAGCATGGCTACGACCGCATCTTCGAGATGGACTGCGACTTCTCGCACAACCCCGACGACCTCACACGCCTCGATGCTATGCTCGAGGAGCGCGACATGGCCATCGGCTCACGCTACTCGAAGGGTGTCAATGTGGTGAACTGGCCCATGGGGCGCTTACTGATGTCCTACTTCGCGTCGAAGTATGTCAAGATTGTGACGCGTATGCCAGTGTGCGATGCAACGGCGGGCTTTGTGGGCTACCGTCGCGAGGTGCTCGACGCCATAGACTTCGACCGCGTGCAGATGAATGGCTACGGCTTCCAGATAGAGATGAAGTACTCGGCATGGAAGCTCGGCTTCAGGATTGGCGAGGTATCCATCATCTTCATCGACCGCGTGGAGGGCACATCGAAGATGTCGTCAGGCATCTTCGGCGAGGCATTCTTCGGCGTCATGAAACTACCATTCCGTAAGATTAAACGCAAAACAGATAAATAGATATGAATAGAGACGAGGCAAAGATGGCGACATCACGCCTATTGGATGTCATGGACAAGCTCCGCGCGGAGTGCCCATGGGATAGAGAGCAGACATTCGATTCCCTACGCAACAACACCATTGAGGAGACCTACGAGTTGGCAGATGCCATCACGGATAAGAACATGGAGGGCATCAAGGAGGAGCTCGGCGATCTGCTCCTGCATGTTGTCTTCTACTCGAAACTCGGCGAGGAGGCTGGTGCCTTCAACTACACCGATGTGGCTAATGGCGTGTGCGACAAGCTGATATACCGCCACCCACATGTGTATGGCGACATCCATGCCGACACCCCCGAAGAGGTTAAGCAGAACTGGGAGGCACTCAAGCTACGCAAGAAGAACCGCAAGAGTGGTGCGCTGGGTGGTGTCCCCGTATCTCTTCCCGCCATGGTCAAGGCTTTCCGCGTGGGCGAGAAGGCTGCGGCAACGGGCTTCGACTGGGAGAAGAAGGAGGATGTATGGGCCAAGGTCAAGGAGGAGCTTATGGAGGTGGATGCCGAGCTTAAGGCTAAGGATCAGGAGCGCCTCACCGACGAGATGGGTGACCTCTTCTTCGCCCTCATCAACGCCTGCCGCCTCTACGGCATCGACCCCGAGGGTGCCCTCGAGCGCACAAACAAGAAGTTCATACGTCGTTTCAACCACGTTGAGTTGCGCGCCGAGGAGCAGGGTAAGAGCCTCCGCGACATGACCCTCGAGGAGATGGACTCATACTGGGATGAGGCAAAGGCAATAGAAAGACAACAGATTGAAAATAAATAAAATAGCAAATCATATGGCACTTATTAGAAAGGTACGCGGCTACGAGCCCGAGATTGGTAACGACACTTGGTTGGCCGAAAACGCCACAATCATTGGTAACGTCAAGATTGGCGAGAACTGCTCAATTTGGTATAACGCCGTGCTCCGTGGCGATGTTAACGCCATCACCATCGGCAACCACACAAACATCCAGGATGGCGTGGTCATCCACACCCTCTACGATGGCTCACCAAAGCCCTCGCAGACACACATCGGCAACTATGTATCCGTAGGTCACAACGCCGTTATTCATGGCGCTATCATCGAGGATGACTGCCTCATCGGCATGGGTGCAACAATCCTCGACAACGCCGTAGTAGGTACAGGTTGCATCGTCGCTGCCAACGCCCTTGTCCTTTCGAACCAGAAGCTCGAGCCCAACTCAGTATATGCTGGTGTGCCCGCCAAGAAGGTTAAGGATGTGACACCCGAGCAGCGCGAGCAGATCATCAAGCGCACGGCACGAGATTACCGCACCTACGCCTCTTGGTACGAGTAATTTGTTGTGATAGTGGCACTCCTTCGCTGAAAACAAATTATGGTGGGGTAGATGCTACTCCACCATACAATACTAACTACAAACTCCTCACTACTAATTGCTTATGCGTCGTGTAGGACAACACTTCATGATACACATCCTGGTGGCAATACTCCTAAGTCTTGTCATCAACTTCTCCTATCTGCTCATGCCCATCATCACCGAGAGTGGTATGGGTGAGCGCAGTATGAGTGATGCCCCTATGGGTGAGCATACCTCTGGCATATTGCACCTCGATAGCGACATGCACGGTTACATCGTCTGCGACTGCGAGAAGCGCGATAGTGTATATATCTCGGCATGGCAGGTCTACAACTACAAGCTCAAGGAGGCAGACCATGTGACATTCACCACGCGTGAGCCTCGCGCCTATGATGGTGGCGTGCACTCTACGCCACACAAGCGCCTCGAGGAGCTATATTCGGTAAATGACAAACCCTTCGACTTCGATGCCGTGTTCGACCGTCCAAGTCGCACGGTGGAGTTCGTGTGGCAGATATTGTACTATGCCGCTGTAGCCTTCCTGATGATTCTCATCCTTGCGCGCACGGGTAGTGCCGATGGCAGTCGTAAGTGGCGCATTCTGCGTCGTGCGGTCATGTTGTTGATGCTCACCGCAATAGCGATATACTTCGCCCCCGTGATGTCGTTCGACAATGGCGCTATGAAGCTCGACTTCTTCTTCCGTAGCGACATACGCGACACCACCTATATCATAGTGCTCACTAAGTCGCTCTTTGTGCTTGTGGTAACGGCGCTCTACGCACGCATCTACACCCTCATGCGCCAGCAGCAGACCATAGTAGTGGAGAACGAGCGCCTCAAAACCGAGAACCTCTCAACGCGTTACAATATGCTCGTGGGACAGATAAACCCACACTTCTTCTTCAACTCGTTGAACTCCCTCGCCATGCTTGTGCGCGATGGTGACCAGAAGCACTCGCTCGAGTATATCGACCAGCTCTCCTACACCTTCCGCTACATCATCCAGAATGGCAAGTCAAGCACCACGACACTCAAGGAGGAGTTAGAGTTTGCCGAGGCATACGCCTACCTCTTCAAGATTCGCTATGCCGATAAACTCTTCTTCGACTTCGATATCGACGATAGGTACAAGAGCTGGACGCTCCCCGCATTGTCGTTGCAACCCCTCATAGGTAACGCCGTGAAGCACAATAGCATAACGACGAAGAATCCCCTGCATGTTGCGATACGCGTGGTGGATGGCGTGTTGGAGATTGAGAATGCCAAACACCCCAAGCTAGATGTTGAGCCATCAACGGGCATAGGACTCGAGAACCTTCGTAGCCGCTGGCAGATAATCACGGGTAGAGATATTGAGATTATAGACGAGGCGGAGCGCTTCATGGTGCGCCTGCCACTTGAAAATCCTGATAAGCGATGATAAACAAGGTTGTTATAGTTGAGGATGAGACCGCGGCAGCGGTGAATCTTCGTAGCATGCTTAAAAACATAAACCCCGATGTTGAGGTCGTCGAGGTGCTTGAGTCGGTGGAGGAGGCGGTAGACTTCTTCTCCAATGGCACCGATGCCGATGTGGTATTCATGGATATACACCTCGCCGATGGCGACTCATTCCGCATCTTCAAGAGTGTCGACATCACCATACCCATCATCTTTACCACCGCCTACGATGAGTATGCCCTGGAGGCATTCAAGGTAAACAGCATCGACTACCTCCTCAAGCCCTTCAAGGAGGAGGACCTCACACGCGCCCTCGACAAGCTTCAGCGCCTGACAGCCACCGAGCGTGCCACAGCCGCCCAGCGCGTGGAGACCATGGTGGCAGCTGCCGACAACGACGCGCTACGCACCATCCTCGTGCGCTTCAAGGATAAGCTCATACCCATATCCATGGATGATGTGGCCTACTTCTACACCTTCTCCGAGCGTGTCACTCTCACCACCCTTGATGGCACAACCTACCCCGTAGATAAGACCCTCGAGACCCTCACTCAGCAACTTGACGCCCACAAATTCTTCCGCGCCAACCGCCAGTTCATCGTGTCTCGTATGGCCGTGAAGGATATCGCCGTGTGGTTTGGCTCACGCCTTGCGCTCAACCTCCAGATCGAGACTCCCGAGCGCATTATCATATCAAAGGCACGAGTGCCTGAATTCAAGCGCTGGCTCCAATAATTTCTTGTGATAGTGGCGCTACTGCGACGCTTCAATCAAAACCACCAATGGGACGTACGTCAAGTACTACCCATCGGTGGTTTTTTCATGTCAGCGCCACATTAGCACCACTCTGACAAGAAATTGGCGAGCGCCCAATTCCTCATTTACCCATTCGCTTCACCCCCGCAAATTGTCGCTTCAGCGGGCTCTATTGCCGTTTCACACCCACACCAACTCCATACTCCAAATTCTTGCCGTACCTTTGCAATAGGAAATAAAAGATTCCCGCAAACAAATGGTTATAAACACTTTAATACTGTAAGATTATGAAGAAGATGTTGTTTTTAGGCCTCGTGTTATCAGTTGTATCACTTGGCTCGGCGATGGCAAACGATGCTGATATGTCACTCAACCGCGGACCAAAGAAGGTCGTTATTAATGTGACAGTACCTCCCAAGGGCGTATGTGCAGACCACGACTTCCATTGCTGTCCTCCACCTGCACATCACAAGCCACATCACGACTGTTGCGACTGGGGTCACCGCTATCCCAATAAGCCAGGCAAGCACCATGGTCACTTCCACCACGGCAAGCCCGACAAGAATCATGGCAAGGGTCACGGCAAGCCCGGTAAGAACCATGGTCGCGACGACTTCCGACCCAATGGCAGACCTGGCGGAGCATATGGCCACGGCGCACCCGGACGTCGCTAAAAAATCATAGCATGGCTAACTCACAGCCTGAAAAAGTGGGGTGTTGGGCGACTGACACCCCTTTTTTGCCGTTTCACCCTCCAATAATACATTTATTAAATAAAATGTATTAAATTCGTGGCGAGATATTGTGCATAATTAGAAAAACAAAAAACACTATAATTTATGAGAAGATTGATTACATTCGTTGCCTTCGTGCTCATGGCTATTCCCGCTATGGCGCAGTCGGGTAAGGTGACGGCACGCATCATCGATGGCGACACCAAGGAGGGTATCATTGGTGCTATCATGGAGGTACGTAAGGCGGGTAGCCAGAGTGCTGGTCGCCACTCCGTTTCGGGTGCCGAGGGTAAGGTTGCCGTGTCGGGACTCGCTGCGGGCGACTATACCGTGACTATTTCGTTCATCGGCTATGCAACCCAGACCCACGAGGTGAAGCTCTCACCAAGTGCCGACCTCGGCGTGGTGGAACTTATGCCCGAGGCTGTGGCTATCGACGCCGTAGTCAAGGAGGTGCAGGCGTTGCGTACATCGCAGAATGGTGACACCGTGGCCTACAATGCTGCGGCATTTAAGGTCTCAGCAGATGCCGACGTGGAGGGCCTCTTGAAGAAGATGCCAGGTATCACCATCACTAACGGCTCGGTGGAGGCGCAGGGTGAGCAGGTCAAGAAGATCTTCGTTGACGGCAAGGAGTTCTTCGGCGAGGATGTATCTACGGCGCTCAACTCGCTCCCCGCACAGGCTGTAGACCGCATCGAGGTATTCAACAAACTCTCGGATAATGCCGAGTTCTCGGGTATGGACGATGGCGAGGGTTACAAGGCTATCAACATCGTTACGCACTCGAACATGCGTCAGGGTGTCTTTGGTAAGGTATATGCTGGCTATGGCTATCAGCCCGACATCGACGGCGGTAGTCCCGAGCCAACATTCGAGAATACAGGTGTTTACAACTCGCAATTGGATGATGTAACGTCGCATCACAAGTTCAACGTGGGCGGTAATGTCAACATCTTCCAGGGCTCGAGCCGCGTATCTATCATCGGTCTCTTCAACAATGTCAACCAGCAGAACTTCTCGTTCGAGGATATCCTCGGCGTGACAGGTGGCGGCGGTGGCGGCATGGGTCCTGGCCGTGGCGTAGGTCAGTATATGGTGCGCCCACAGAGTGGTGTAGCGCGCGTAGGCTCTATCGGTGTGCAGTACTCTGACACTTGGGGCGAGGGCGACAAGGTTAAGCTCAACGGCTCGTACTTCTACAACGACACCAAGACCCGCGACAAGAACTACCTCCAGCGCTGGTATGAGTTCCCATCGCCCGACGATGAGCTCGAGCAGGTGGGTGAGTCGGAGTCGCACAACTACAACCATCGTCTCAACGTGCGCCTCGACTGGACTATCAACAAGAATATGTCGCTCATGTCGCGTACAAACTTCAGCTTCCAGGGCAACGACCCATACAAGCAGCAGTATGGCGAGCAGTGGGGTGAGTCGGCAGAGAAGAAGGGTATCCCATATGAGATGATTTTCAACGGTACGGATGCTTCGTCATACTCACGCGGCTTGCGCTTCAGTGAGTTTTTGCAGTATCGTGTGAAGCTCGGCAAGGATGGTCGTACCATCACCGTGGATGGCCGCTTCGGCATACGCAACACGCCTAAGTCGGTGACTAACAGCTACTCTAACCTTGCAACGCTTTACGACGAGGCGTTGGGCACTGCGACACCCGACATCCGCTATGTCTCGGCATATGCACCTCAGGGTGAGACCGACATCAGCGCAAATGTAACATATACAGAGCCCGTGGCAAAGAATGCGCAGGTGAGCATGCAGTATCGCTTCGACTTCGAGAATCAGGATATCTCAAAAACTGCTTACATCACGGGTTCCGACTACGACATCACGGGTCTCACTCCCGATGCGTCGCTCTCATCGTACACCGATAGCCGCAGCATCGAGCACCGCGTAGGTCCTGGCTTCCGCTATGCCAAGAACCGCAACACCTTCATCGCGAATCTCTACTATCAGCACTCTACGCTCGATGGCTTGGTTAAGGGCGAGAACATCAAGCGCGACTACGACCATGTGACATACTTCATGATGGGTAACATCGCCTTCAACCCCCAGAACTCCATCCGCGTGTTCCTCAATTCGTACACCCATAACCCCGATGTGCGTAACTTGCAGGATATCTACGATGTGTCGAATGCGCAGTACATCTCGAAGGGTAACCCCAACCTCAAGTCTTCGTACAACCACCGCTTGAACTTCCACTACATCCGCTCGAACATCGAGAAGGGTCGCACCTTCATGGTAATGTTCTCGGGTAACATCACGCAGGACTACATAGGTCAGAAAATCTACTACAACCCCGAGACCATCACCATCGACGGCCAGGAGTATAACCCTATGCAGTACTCAACCTACGACAACATGAATGGCTCGAGCTCGTTGAGCACACACATCAGCTATGGCTTCCCCATCTCGGCTATCAAGTGTAACCTCAATGTCATGGCGGGCTACAACTGGTCGCGCACTCCATCTATGATTAACGACCAGCTCAACATCACAAGCAATATGGGTTACAACGCTATGTTGTCGTTGGGTAGCAACATCTCCGAAAACATCGACTTCACAATCCAGTGGAACGGTGCCTACCACGATGCTAAGCAGTCGCTCGCGGGTAGAAACGACAAGAACCAGTACTTCAACCACACAGCGTCAGGTACGCTGAAGTGGGTATTCTGGAAGGGCTTCACCCTCACCGCAGCGGTTAACTACAACCAGTATATCGGCTTCACAAACGACTACAACGAGGACTACCTCATCTGCAACCTCTACCTCGGCAAGAAGCTCTTCAAGAATCAGCAGGGCGAGGTGCTTATTGGCGTAAACGATCTACTCAACGAGAATGCCGCCTTCGCGCGCACCGTGGGTAGCGGTTACACACAGAACGCATGGAACAGCGTCGTGGGTCGTTACTTCACCGTTCAGTTCAACTACAACCTTCGTCACTTCGGCAAGAAGGGTTCAAAGGATGCTGCGGACTACGGCATGGACGTTAAGCCAGGCATGGGATTTCCCGGTGGTCGTCCGCCCATGATGCCAAGATAATAAGATAATTTCTTGTGATAATTTCTTGTGATAAGGGGTCATCTGCGACCTCTCAATCAATAGCCCGAATGGGATGTACGCCAAGTACTACCCATCCGGGCTATTTTCATGTCGAGGCCACATCTAACCCCTTCTGACAAGAAATTTGCGAGCGCCAACGGAGAAGTCGCGGATAAAAAGAGACATCAGATAGACGAAAGAGAAGTCGCGGACAATTTTAGATTCCCACGTCGCTGCGTTCCTCGGAATGACGATTGAGTGTGCGTGTGTGTGCGTCATTGCGAGGCTTGGTACAAGCCGTGGCAATCTCTCGCAAGACGAGGTGCTATACGATGTCATACTGAGCGAAGTCGAAGCATCTCCTCGCTGGCTACATGCTATGAACATCGCCTCTTGTCTGCCTTGCACAAAAAAAGCGCTGACCGATGTGGTCAACGCTCTTATAATGTGGTATTTGTTAAATCATATTAAGATCTGAGTATTCTTCTAAACTGACATTGCTATATGTATCGACATCAGTATTAGTCTCGTAGTATGCACTTTCCGCAGAGGTGTCTTTTGTGTTAGACTCTTCTATTTCAATTGGGCTAATGTCCAAATCTGATAGATCTATGCCCTGTGTTTTCTCTTTAACGGTTGTTGTTTTTATCTTTGTGCTTGTTGTACTCTGTGTTGATATATCTTCTATACGATAATCACTTATAATTTCATATAGATGTCTGGTGTCTTGATACTCGGTGTCGTACTCTCCGTTTATAACACCATCAATGACCTCTTTATATGAATCATAGTTGTAATCCTGATCATCTGCTAAATCATAGCATATCACAACATCTGACAAATCTTTATCCGTGTAGAAGAGCAATGTTACAAAGTCAGGCGTGCCAATTCTATTTTTAACGCGACATCTGTGATATATTTGCCAACCGCAAAATTCTTCGCTAATATCATCTGCACGCGACTTGATTGTATTTACACATGATTGTAAATTCTCACACTCTTTTTCAGAACGACGCATCGAGAACAAATTTTCATAGTTGTCCTTCAATATCTCATGGGCTGCCGAAATTATCTCTACATCGTTGTATACTGATAGATAGGCGCTATCAATGCGTGTTTCGATGGGCTCATAGCTATCTGGTACATACAACATGTTTTTCGTGTGTTTCTCTGCAAACGCTTCGGCGCGCTCTTGCAGTGTCACCTCTTGTATTTCAGTGCAACCAAATGCAATTAAGACTCCAAATAATATAAATATGCGTCTCATAAATCTGATTGACTATTAGATTTCATCAAGATCTGACTGATGAACCTTCTCTTTGTTTACATTATCTGTATATACGACACGGATACATCCTGTGTCATATTTATTACCCTTCACTATTCTAACCTCAATAGAGCCTTGTGGTAGGTTCCAAATTGCATAATACTGACATTCGCCGTCATCTAAAGCATTCATTTTTAATCCTGAATGATCACCTGTATATGTAGTGAATTTCTTGCTTAGGTTCGCTGGAGTTCCGTACTTTTCACTATATAAGTTTACATAGTTGTTGAATGATGCCTCAAGAGTGCTCCAAGTGTCCGTGTTTGCCATTATTGCTGCAACACGCCATACCATATTGTTATCATCGCCGACGAGTGTAACAACACTATCATTACGCAAAAATTTACCACGGTATGTATTGGTGGCTATTTTTGTAAATCCATCTGCGACGAGTTGATTTCCAAAATTGCTAACACTTCCATTGATTGGAATGCCCTTGAAAGTAAAGTGATCGCTATTTTGAGCATTAGCAAATGAGATTGAACCGATAACTAATACTATTAATATAAGTAGTTTCTTCATAATTTCTAATTTATTATGTTATTTGAAATAGATATCCAAGAGCTCCTTGGCGGCGATGAACGACGATAGCTTCGCATCCAAAACCCTCTGCTCAACCTCAGCCATCTTGGCCTCAATCTCGGGGTTATTATAGAAGCTCGACTTCAAAGTCTCGTTGATGGTCTCATACATCCAATACTTATTCTGGCGGTTGCGGTTAGCCATGAAGTAGCCGTTGAGCTCGATGTGCTGCAAGTACTGCTCCACGCCCTGCCATACCTCCTCGAGGCCTGTGCCCTCCAACGATGAGCAGGTATAGACCTGGGGTCGCCACTCCGACTCGGGCAAGGGGAAGAGGTGCAAAGCACCCTGATACTGTGCCTTGGCCAACTCCGCCTTGGTGATATTCTCGCCATCGGCCTTGGTTATGACCATCATGTCGGCCATCTCCATGATGCCGCGCTTGATGCCCTGAAGCTCGTCGCCAGCACCCGAAATCTGCAACATCATAAACATATCGACCATAGAGTGTACCGCAGTCTCCGACTGTCCTACACCCACGGTCTCGATGAAGATAACATCATATCCCGCAGCCTCGCACAACACGATAGTCTCGCGTGTCTTGCGTGCTACGCCACCTAACGAACCTGCTGAGGGTGAGGGACGTACGAAAATCTTGGGGTTGTGGCAGATGCTCTCCATGCGGGTCTTATCGCCGAGGATTGAGCCACCGCTACGCTCCGAACTGGGGTCGATAGCCAACACCGCGAGCTTGTGGTTATACGATGTAACCATGTTGCCCACAGCCTCGATGAAGCTCGACTTACCCGCACCTGGAACACCCGTGATGCCGATGCGTACCGACTTGCCGGCATGGGGCAAGCAACGCTCGATAATCTCCTGTGCCTGAGCATAGTGCGAGGGGTTGTTGCTCTCGATGAGGGTGATGGCCTGCGCGAGGATGGTAATGTTGCCCGCGAGGATGCCCTCGACATACTCATCGGTGGTCATCTGGCGGCGCTTCTTACGCACGAAATATGGGTTTACGACGGGCTTCTCCTCGACACCCTCGGTGACGTTGAGCGCGCTGTCGTGATGCTGGTCGAGATACTCCTTCTCGTAGTGTTCTATCTTGCTGAAAGCCATATTATTATGGGTTTTATCGTTTGCTTATTTTCTCTATTATATCACGCCCCATGTGGTGCACGGGACCGAACCACTCGACGCGAGAATTCTTGGTGCGGTATATCACCGCAAAGGGGACGTAGTTTATGCCAAAAGCCCTGAGCGTGCGGTTGTTCTCGTCAAAGGCCACGATATACTCCTCTATGCCGAGGCGCTCGATGATAGCCTCGCTGTTGCTCTCGGCCTCACCCGTGATGATGACGATGGCACACGAGAGGTGTATCTCCTCGGCCGTAGCCTTGAAGTTGCGCAACGCCTCCACGCAGGGAGCGCTCTCGGAGTGCGCGAAGATAAGGCATGTGTAGTCGCGGTTGTAGAGTGCGAGCTCCTCGTTAATCGCGGGGCTCACGCTGATTGTGGGAATGGGTTCGCCAAGGCGTATGCTCTGGGCATGTGCCGTAACTGCAGTGGCCACCATTAAGGTGAGTATGGCGAGAATGCGTCTCATAGTCTCAAATGATTAATATGCGAAGATAGCGATTTTTCTGCAATAATCAATCCCTCGGCACTATCTTTTTTCACTTGCTAAGTTAAATTAGCACCACTCCCTCCCTGTAGTTAAAATTATTTGAAAAAAGAGCGTGAAATATTTCGTGCCTTCAAAAAAAAGAAGTATCTTTGGGTGATTTTTGTGGATATGTATTGTATAAACAATAAAAAACAAATATTAAGTTCAACTTTATAAAAACAAAACAAAAATGAAAGTATCACACATCGAGCACCTCGGCATCGCAGTTAACAGCCTTGAGGAGGCAATTCCTTACTGGGAGAACGTATTGGGTCTTAAGTGTTACGCTATCGAG
>JAZRAT010000075.1:0-7102 GCA_045634725.1 Alistipes sp.
TTAACATCATTATCATCATCATTGCTAACAATAGTCTGGTCTGAGTCGACATCCTGATTATTGACAATATCCTTTTCGCAAGAAATTGTCATAAACGCAGCAAGGAGTAGTGCTAAATACTGAAACTTTTTCATAGTTGCAAGGTTTTAAAGTAATAATATCAAGTATTGCACCGTAGCAGGATAGCCTCAACTACTAGCAATACAGCTATTTGTTTATGCAAAGATAGCGCACAGCAAAGTCAAAAACAAATTTTTCGTTATCAAATTACCCCCCCCCTATAATTTCTTCTTATAACTTTTAAATATAGTTTTATTTTTTTAGAATATAGGGAGTAGAGGAGGTAGTTAGAGTAGGATTGGAGTTTATGTTAAATATGTTAATTGACGCTTTCGCTTCCTCCCATCACACCCTAATACATTCCACATACCTCTACCCTCTTCTGCTCCTCCTACCCTAAACCCTAAACAAAAAAAACTATGCGGGTTACAAAAATGTAACCCGCATAGTCCTTTATAATATATAACGAAAGTTACTCGTTGACAACTATCGAGCAGGGCAGCGCAAGCGATGAACGGGTTGTGTTGTTGAGACCCTCTACAAGGGTACGAAGCTCCTCGATGTCGCTCTTATTCTCGGCTGTAGCGCAAGCGTAGCAACGGCCAATCTCGCCAGCCTTACCATTGTGGTCTACGCAGTATGCCAAGGCGGTCATGTCTGCATTCCACTCCGAGGTGTAGAAGCCATAGGGCTGTGACATCGAGCATGTCGCCCAGTAGCCCGACGCCAATGTCCAGAGTTCACGGTCGGGGTAGGCGGTGACACTCGAGCAGTCACCCTCGAGCATGGTAGTGAAGAGCGTGCGGGCGTTGTCAAGGTTAGTGTACTTAACAACGATGATAGCCTTGCCGGCCGAGAGGGCTGCGTCACCAAAGATTGAGCCCGCCTCATCGTCACCAGAGTAGCAACCAACGATATCCACCTGGGGGTTAGCATCACCAAGGGTTGAAGTACGCGCTACATTCTCAAAGGTGAAGGCCTTGACAATCTCGCCTGTACGGCTATCGAGGGCGTAGATGTATGCCATAATCTCCGTATCAGGGAGTAGGCCCGACACCATAACGCTGCTCGAGCCGTTGTAGTAGTACTGGTCGAGCACCTCAGCGATAGTGATGCTGGAATTGAAATCCTTCGAGCCGTTATAGTAGTAGTCGAAGGCCTCCTTCTCCCATGCCATATACTGCTCCTCGTTGTACTCACTTGGCACGCAAGCACCTGGGATATAGTAGATTGTAGGATCCGAAGAGGTGATATTCATATTGAAGCCATAGGGCGAGATGTTCGATGCCGCGATTGTGAACTCCACCTCCTCGACGCTACCACCAGGAAGCGTGCGGAAGGTCTTCATATAGGCATCGGTCGTGATACCGCCATCGTAGCCAAAAGCGATGATATAGTAGTCGGTATCTGCTGCGGGGAGTCGCATAGCACTGCTTCCCGAGTGCTCAACCATGCCCTTATCGTCAGCCATAATCTCCATCCAGCCACCCCACTGGTTAACAATCTTGTGCATAACCTCGTCAGCCGTAGAGACGCCATCCCAGGGCTGGCAGAGGGCGCAATACTTGTCGTTATTGTTCGAGGGGGTGATGCGGAACGAAGCCTCCATCTGCTTTACATCCCACACCTCAATCTCGAATGTCATGGCAGACCTGGCAGCCGCCTCGGTGTTGTAGCTATGCTTCGTGATATCGGTGCAGATGACAATACCCTCCGAGTCCATAATAAGGCCAGCAACGAGGATATAGTACTCCGTGTACTCATTGAGGCCACTCGCCTGAAGCTGGAGGTCGCCGCTATGGATAAGCGCATCGATAATCTGCTGGTCGGTATATCCCGCGCCACGATAGGTATTGATATCCTGCTGGAAGAAGTACTCATAAAAATAACCCTCAGACATCTGGTAACCGTTCTCGTCGTTGACATAGTAGTCATAGTTGCTCTTAGGCATGGTGCACAAATACCAATACACCTCCTTATCCGAGGGCACAACGCTGATAGTCACGCTATTATCCACAACCTCGGTAGCGATGTCGAAAGTACACTCCTGCTTCTCCACTGCCAAGGTCTTGAACTCCACCTTCGTTAGCTCGGTGCAGGCCTCATACTTATCATCAACGCCAAACACCAAGAGGTAGTACTCCGTGTCGAGCGACAAGCCCGAGAATGTAACATCCTCAATCACGCCATTATCCACAATCGAGGGCATAAACTCCGCAAGAGTAAGACCCTTCGACGAAGCCTCCTCTGTAAGCTCCTGGTATACTGTTGCGATGACGAACTTCTCCTGTGTAAACTCATCCACTACGCTACGCTCCTCGACAACGCAGATATAGTCGCCAATCTCCTCCGCGGGGGCAACGCTTACGGTAACGGTAGAGCGCGTTACATCGTCAATCTCCACACGAAAATCGGGGATGGGTGTAGGTGGTGGCGGTGGATCAATCTCACGACCACAAGCTACTGCGACAGCCATAAGCGCCACAATAGCCCACAATTTATTAAGTATGTTTCTCATATCATTGACTTATTATTAAGGGCGTGCCCAAAGGACACGCCCCGAATAGTTAATCTTTAGGAATATATTAGAATGCGAAGCCCTTAACGACTGCAACATTCACAAGGTCGCCAGCGGGAAGTGCCAAAGCCTCTACCTCGTGGTAGGTAACCTCTGCACCACGGAATGTGCCTACTTCCTCACCCCAGATGCACTCCAAAGCGGGAGCAGACTCGTTGTTAACAACGATAGACTGACACATAGCCGATACCGCAGCGTTGTTGCGCTCCTCGACATATGCACGAAGCTCCTCGATGTCGTCAACCTGTGAAGGTGTAACACCAAGACGCGCTACCTTACCCTCACGACCCTCAGCATCCTGTGCGTAAGATACGATGGTCTGCTCAATATCCCACTCTGCGATGAAGAACTCGTAAGGTACACTGAGGTTCTTAATCTCGCTCCAGTAGCCACGGAACTCAGAGATGATATAGCGGTCAGCGAGTGCGTTTACATCAGCAAATGGATCTGCGCTGATAGCGGTGAAGAGAGCCGAAGCACCCTCAAGGTTATTGTGTGTAACAGCAACGATAGGCTTGCCAGCAGTCATCGCAGCATCGCCGAAGATGCTACCTGCCTCGTGCTCACCGTTGTATACACCCAAGATCTCGATTGATGGGTCTACGTTACCTACAGAAGTTGTTGTAACAGTAGAATTCAAGTCGAAGTAGCACTTCGCAAACTTACCAGTCTTAACATCGATAGCCAAGACATAACCCATATAGGTCTTGTTCGGATCGAGGTTAGCTACATAGAACTTCGCACTGCCATTGCGGTAGGGGTAGCCCTGCTGCTTGAGCTTGTCCAAAGCCTCCTGGTGTGTGAGACATGGGCTCTGACCCTCCATACACATCTGCATTACAAGAGCGAGCTGATCTGCCGATGCAGCCATGGCTGCCTCGGGGCTGAAGCCATCGGGATATGCGATACCTGGCTGGTAGTAGATAGAAGGATCGCTTGCCTCAATCTCGAATGTGAAGTCGTAAGGACCTACCTCGCTGAACTTGAACTTGAAATCAGCGTTGTAAGCATCGCCGTGCTCGGGAGTCTTGAACGATACATATACGGGAGCCGATGTGATTGCACCAGGGTTAGTGTCATACTCGCCAGTCTCCTCATTGATGATAGTGCCGTATGTGGGGTTAGCCTCGAAGCTGAATGCCACGATGAAGTACTCAGTCTCGGCGATATTCAACTCATAACCGCTCAAGTCTGCAACGCCTGTGTGGGGCTCACGGATAGAGAGCTGACCATTCTCGTTCCAGTAGTAGAGATACTCTGTGATAGCAGCGTTAGCGATGTCAATAGGCTTCATGCTCTTCTTCTTTGAGTCGATAAAGCCGATGTAGTAGTAGTACTCAGCCGCAGCATCCGATGGTGTGATCTTGATGTCAGCAGAGTAGTGCTCGATGTTTGTAACCTGAATGTCGAAAGCGAGATCGCTGTTAGCAGCCTCACCAGAGTTGTAGCGCAACTCCTTAAGCTCGGTAGTTACAGCAACGCCAGCAGCGTCATACTGAACACCCGCTACGAGGGCTACATACTTAGTCTTAGGCTGGAGACCAGCAGCGTTGAGTGTGCGGTAGCCAGTGTGGATGAGCTTATCAGTAATCTCCTGCTCGGTCAAGCCATCAGCCTGGAGTGTCTCAATCTCGGTGTTAAGGTAGTACTGGAAGAACTCCTTCTGTGACCAGCCATACTCGCCATCCTCCTTTGTGTATGTCTGCATCTCCTCCACGGGGACGTTCAAAAGGTGCCATGTCTGCTTGTTATCTGATGGAGTAACAGTAAGAGATGCTGTTGTGAGGTATACCTCGCTCTTGATTGTGAAGGTACATGCCGACTGCTGAACATTCTGAGTCTTGAACTTTACAGTAGCAACCTCTGTCGATGCAGCGTACTCAGCATCAGCATCAACGCCGAAAACGAGCAAGTAGTAGTTTGCGTTCTGCGCAAGGCCCTTAACCTCGTGGTTCTCCAACGCGCCACGCTTAACAACCTCTGCCATGTACTCCACGAATGTCTTCTGCAGAGACTCAGCGTATGCTGCGAACTCGGTGTAGATCTTCGCTACGAGCTCAGCATCTGATGCGCTCTGCTCAACTACCACAGCGGGATATACTACTGCGAGGTAGTCTGCCTCGAGATTCGAGGGAGTGACATTGATAAATGCCGAGGTGCGTGTAGTCTCGCTTACTGAAACCTCGAAAGTGAGATTCTCAGGCTCGGGCTCGGGCTTCTGCTCGGGAGTGGGTTCCGTACATGCTGCGAATGACAACGTAACGGCTGTCAAAAGCATCATCAACCAATTAAGTCTTTTCATAGTTTGTTAGTTGTATTAGTTTGTAAATTATTATCTGTCAACACATTGCCCACATCTCTCACACCATTCATCACCATAGGCGCGGATAGTGATGCCCACCTTGCGGTTGGCGGTTGGGACAAAGCAACAATTCTCCAATACAAAAGTAATTTTTTTTGGTCTATTCACCAAATTTTCAGCAACTTTTCTACACCGAATAAAAATACAAAGCGGGTGCTAAAAGTAACACCCGCCAAAAAACAAATACAATAGACCGACTACTCCGCCACGCTACCTGCGCTCTGAACAATCTCGATGGTGTCGTGAAGCATAAAGCTCTGCACCGAGATCTTCGCCTTGCGCTCGTAGCCAGTGGTGTTTGGCTCAACCATAATGCAGATGCCCGAATCCCACTTTGCCAATGCTCGCGTTGGCACCTCGTATTCATTAATAACCTTGACAATCTTAATCCAACCCTCCTGGGGTGTAAGGTCGCCATTCTCTTCATCGACCTCCCAGCGGTCAGAGTAGTCAAATATAATCTCCACATTATCCACACCTGTAGATGTCACGGGGATAATCACCTCGCCACCCTCGGCCTCCACGACCATCGACTCCTCAAAGAACTCTACGAATGGCTCATCCTTAATCGTAGTTGGGAAGATTGTCTGCTCACAGCTAACACTCACAAACGCCACTGCAGCAATCGCAATAAAAAATAACTTTTTCATAACTTATAGTTTTATAATGTTTTACAACTGTTCAACTTTAATCACATGATACTTATAGCCAGAGTACAACTCTACCCAAAGTGTGCGGAGTTTACCAGTAGTATTAGGCTGGGCGATAATCTTCAACCTTTTACTGCAATCCGACTCCGCGCGTAACCACTCATACTCGCAGTAGCCACCCTCGCCGCCATTGCTTATATACATGCCCTCGCCCGCAGTTTTATAGTCGATGACGGTTATGTTAAAGAACACCTTAGCATCATCCACCGAGATAGTCTCCACGCCACCATCCTTGGAAAATGTTACTGACTCGGGATAACCCATGTTAACCTCCTCAAACGGCCCACAAGAGAAGAGTGAGATGGATAATAGCGCCAATAATAATTTTATAGTTTTCATAAATATAAGGTATTAGTTTGTTAATTCGTTTGTGCCTTTCGCTACTGCAAAGTTATGACACAAAAGAGCCCAAAACCAAATTTTTGAGCCTCGAATTTTTCCGCATGGGGGGGGGTAACTCGCTGATTATCAATACTATGAAAAAGTCGTTTTTGCGATTTTTTCATCTTACTGATTATCAAGCAGTTACAAGCGCGGCAAAACATGAATGCGGAAATCCGCGTAAAACACTGATATTCTGCGCCTTACAAGTATTGGCTAAAGATTATGGACACGCACATAGGAAATACTGGCTTATTGGTCAAAATACTCACTTATGTTCAGCGTGTACTCAAGAAACACCTGCATGGCAACACACGCTGTCATCTTGAGCGCAGCGAAGGATCTCCTCGCCGGCAACCCTATGCCAACGCCATCAATCACGCCACTACTAAGAGCACAGCTCTCTCCGTCATTGCGAGGAGGGTTTACCCGATGCGGCAATCTCACTACTCATAACTAAACCATAATGCTGTCATCCTGAGCATAGCGAAGGATCTCCTCGCCGGCAACCCTCTGCCAACGCCAGCAATCACGCCACTGCAATGAACACCAATCATACCGTCATTGTGAGGAGGGCTCTGCCCGACGCGGCAATCTCACTACTCATAGTTACACCATAATGCTGTCATCCTGAGCGCAGCGAAGGATCTCCTCGACGACAACAACCATTAGAGACAACGGCGCAGCCGCTATCAAAGAAATGAAAGATATAAAAGAAGCCGTGGGTTTACAACATGCCTAAGCCGATAACATCTTCACTAATCGCACTAATATCCCTAATTTCATTAATCACCCTAAACTCCCTAATGTCTATTATATCTCTCGGGACCATTGACCACTCCTGCCATCGGCAGGGTTGCCCATAGGGCAACAACAAGCCCCTCCTTTTCAAACGGAGGGGTTTGGGGAGGATTGTAAACATAACCGGCTATAGCCGGCTCTTCAAGCCAGGCTTGCGACTTGGCTTAATAAAATAAAAAAAGCCAAGTCACAATGACTTGGCTTGAAGAG
>JAZRAT010000076.1:0-22335 GCA_045634725.1 Alistipes sp.
GGTTGCTCTTCATGTGCTCGGTAAGGTGGTTGATACGATAAGTGAATAACGCGATCTGGCTCTCGGGTGAACCGGTGTCGGTTGTAGACTTGCCGTACTGGCCAAACAACTCCTGCTTCTTCTCAGGTGTCAAATACATAATGGTTTAAGTTTTTGTGGTGCGCATCCTTCTCATTTCCCGAGGATTACGCCCCTGGTTCCACTCTACGACAGATCGTCCTTACCTTAGATCCTGCCAGAGCGTGCGGCAAAGATACGATTTTTTTTGCTATCCACAAAACCTTTTTCTTAGAAAAAGATAAAATTTCTCCATTTAGACCACAGAGCGAGTGTTTACTCACACGAATACAGCACGCATAATTTAGAAACATCTACCCTACTCGCCTTAAACTTTCAACCGCAAAAGGTCTATTTATATTATTTTTATATTCTTTTCAAAAACGAAAAAACAAATTTGCACGACGATTTTCGCTTTAACCAAAATTTTTCAGATTTTCCCATTTTTCACCATTCGCGTATTTTTTAATGGTAAAAGTGGTAGAAATTTGGATTTTTTGCCTATCTTTGTCGGTCGTATATACATATAGCGAAATGACTTTTTCGAGACTACATAGACTACTAACCGCCGTAATCATCGTTGCAGCACTCGCCATCGCGGGATGCTCTTCGCCAAAGAATGAGTATATCACCGTAGAGGGTGAGGCACTCGGTACGTTCGTGATGGTCAAGTGCAACACTACGCTCTCGGAGGAGGATATCGCCCTGCGCATCATGGACACCGACAACCAGATGAAGGCCTCTATGTCTATCTTCGACGAGAGGTCGCTCCTGTCACAAATCAACCGCAACGAGGCCTGCGAACTCGACGAGCATCTCATCTACAACATCAAGCTTGCGGAGCGCTTCTACACCCTAAGTGGTGGAGCATACGACATCACCGTGAAGCCTCTGACCGACGTATGGGGCTTTGGTCGCAACACCTCAACATCGACTCCCAACATCGACTCTATATTGCAGTTCGTGGGCTACAACCGCATAGCCATCGAGGGCAACCGCCTCGTTAAGCAGGATAGCCGCACACAGATAGACCTCAACTCCATTGCCAAAGGCTACACCGTGGATGTTGTGGGCGAGGAGCTCGAGGCATTGGGTATTGTCGACTACATCGTCAACATCGGTGGCGAGATACGCTGTCGTGGTCGCAATGCCGAGGGTAAACTCTGGACGATAGGCATCGAGACACCCTATGACGGCAACATGGCGATGGACTCTATCGAAAAGATTATATCGGTTGACAACGGTGCATTGGCGACATCGGGCAACTATCGTCGCTTCTACGTCAACGATAATGGCGAGAAAATCACCCACACCATAGACCCCCGTACTGGCTATAGCGTATCGAGCACCCTGCTCTCAGCAACTGTCGTAGCACCCTCGTGTGCCGAGGCAGATGCCGCAGCAACGATGTTCATGGCACTCGGCTCGGAGGGCGGAGCATTGGAGTTGGCCAAGGAGTGTGAGCGCAACTTTGGCTGGAAATACTACTTCATCTATGCTGATGGCGAGGGCTACAAAATAGAGTGCTCCGAGGAGTATAGATAGGGCGTTAGAGGGTATGAGAGCGTTGCTTATATACAACCCCAAGGCGGGCAGAGGCACCTCGGTAAGATTCGCCAAGCGTGCCATAGAGATGTTTGCCGAGAGGGGCATAACGCTCGAAACACGCCACCTCATTCTGGGCGTAAACCCATTCGATGGGGCCCTGGACACCGAGCTTGCTATTGTGTGTGGTGGTGATGGCAGCATCAACTATGTGGTGAACTGCATGCGTCAGGCGGGCATAAACCCCGCGCTGGGCATAGTACCCATGGGCACGGCCAACGACTTTGCCAATGCGCTAAAGTTGCCACGCACGCCCATTGCTGCGGCCAAAAGGATACTCAACGGCACAGTGCGCAATGTGGACTGTTGCAAGGTCAACGACCGCTACTTTGTGAATATTCTCAGCTTTGGACTATTCACCACGGCATCGCAGCGCACAGCACGCGACGCAAAGAAGCAGTTTGGTAAGCTGGCATACCTCAAGCCAGGCCTCGACGACCTGAAGACCATGCATGCGTTGCAGGTACACATCGAGACCGATGGCGAGGTATACGATGGCGAGGTGTTCATACTTCTGGCATTCAACGGCATAACGGCGGGACGTATGCGCCTCACGCGTAACTCTCGTGTCGACGATGGCATACTGGATGTTGTGGTACTCGAGAGTCGCAATAGCAAGATATTATCGTATGGCGACATGGTGCGCTACCTTCTCGGAGGCAACCCCGAGGCTGTGCGCCACTTCCGTTGCTCGACACTGAAGATTACTACGCCCGACCACCCCATAACCGATGTGGATGGCGAACGAGGTCCCGACCTGCCACTCGATGTTAGTTGCGAGGCTGGTAGTTTGAAGATTATGATGTAAGAGAAATAACCCCCAAGAAGGTTAAACATAAAAGAGAGAGATTGAATAGATGAAGCAAGATGGTATTAAGCGAGCGTCGATAGATAAGCTCAAGTCACGTTTCGAGACGGCTTACTACTCGGAGGATATGGTTATCACACCTTTGGTTATGTTCCGCGAACTCGATGACATTACCGCACTCATTCAGGGTGTGTCGATTGGTGTTACGGTGAGTGGTACAGCGAAGATTAAGATAAATGGCAAGCTCCATGAGTTGCGCCCAAACACGCTCTTTATCTTTAACGAAAATACTGTTGTCGAGCAGGTTAAGGCTTCGATACGCTCGTCGGGATATATGATTACTTACTCGCGTCAGTATCTCAATAGCATACATGTCGATACGCAGGACCTCATCTCCATCTACCACGGCTTCCTGGATGAGCCATGCGTGCAGGTGGAGCCCGAGGAGGCAGCATACATCCACGACATCTCGAAGCTCATGCGCTCGGTACTCTGCGACTATGCCCCCACGGCTAACCGCGAGAAGATTATCAGCTCGCTCTTTGCAGCGATGTTCCACTACGTTATGGGCATCTTGCAGCAGCATAGCCTCCCCTCAAATGGCTCAGTGAGCAACCGTACCGACGAGTTGTTCAACAACTTCCTTGCTCTGCTTCGCGAGCACTGCTCAACGGAGCGTAGTGTGGAGTTCTACGCCTCAAAAATGGGCATCACACCCAAGTACCTCTCGCTCATCCTTAAGAAAAAGAGCGGTCGAAACGCCTCGAAGCTTATCGACGAGGCTGTGGTATACGAGGCGAAGCGTCTGTTGAAGTATTCAGGCTTGAGCATCCGCGAGATAGCGCTAAAGCTCAACTTCGCATCGCAGAGCTTCTTCGGCAAGTACTTCAAACAGCGCGTAGGTGTGTCACCCTCACGCTACAAGATTTGGGATGGCCGAACTGAGGAGATTATCGCCAACACCGACTTCGCATCGACACTCGAGGAGTTCAGCGCAGTAGAGGTAGACGACACAGACATGGACGTGTAAACAACTAATAATCAAACAATAATCTTTTAACCAATTTAATTTATGAAAAAACTTTTTAAGACTCTTGCGCTCACTCTTGCGCTTGTGTTGCCCTTCGCGGCTATGGCACAGGAGGAGGCTGCAAAGACCACCATCAACGTTGGTGGCGATGAGAGCAGTCCTAATGTAGCATGGACTGTTACGGCTGAGGAGGAGGGTGATGGCATCTTCGTTATCACTTTCGATGGTGCTATCGCTGAGGGCTACCATGGCTACCCCATGACAGACTTTTCTGCACCTATCTTCGGCTTTGACAACGCTGAGGTTGTAGGCGACGTAGTTGAGACACTCACTCCCGAGGAGCACGGCATCGACGAGCTCACTGGCGAGCCTTCATTCATCTACTACAACCAGGCTATCTATGTTCAGAAGATCGAGGCTAAGGCTGGTCAGAAGGTTGTAGGTTTCATCAACGCTACTATCTGCACTAACGAGGGCAACCAGTGTACTGCTAACATCGCTGACTTCACTATCCAGATGCCCGGCAAGGCTGCTGTTGTAGCTGCTGCAGCTGAGGAGGATGGTGCCTCTACATTGGACTGGGGCTCAATCATCACAGCTATCCTTTGGGGCTTCGCTGCGTTGTTGACACCTTGCGTATTCCCCATGGTGCCTATGACTGTATCGTTCTTCGTTAAGGGCTCACAGTCAGCTGCACAGGGTCGTCTCCGCGCGTTGTTGTATGGTTTGTTCATCGTAGGCCTCTATGTATTGCCTATCGCAATCATCATGGGCTTGACAATCTTCGGCATCGATGTATCGGGTGACATCTTCAACTTCATCGGTACACACTGGATTCCTAACCTTATCTTCTTCGCTATCTTCATGGTATTTGCTGCATCATTCTTCGGTGCATTCGAGATTACCATGCCTTCGAAGCTCGTTAACAAGAGCGACGCTGGTGCAGATAAGGGCGGTATTGTAGGTATCTTCTTCATGGCTTTGACACTCGTACTCGTGTCATTCTCATGTACAGGTCCTATCGTAGGTAACGTTATCATCGAGGCTACAAGCGGCAGCACAAACTTCTGGATGCCTATCATCACTATGGCAGCCTTCGCTATCGCATTCGCGCTTCCATTTACACTTTTGGCATGGTTCCCCTCATTGCTCAAGAACCTTCCAAAGAGCGGTGGTTGGTTGAACTCTGTTAAGGTTGTCCTCGGTTTCATCGAGGTAGCTCTCGGTTTGAAGTTCTTGATGACCGCAGACCAGACTATGCACTGGGGCTTGCTCGATCGTGAGGTATACCTCGCAATCTGGATCGTGACATTCTCACTCATGGGTCTCTACTTGCTCGGCAAGCTTCGCTTTGCTCACGACGATAAGGTTGAGAAGATCTCTGTATTCCGTCTTACATTGGCTATCGGCGTATTCTCATTCGTAGTATACATGATTCCTGGTATGTTCGGTGCACCTCTCAACGCTATCTCTGGTTACATTCCTCCTATGAGCACTCAGGACTACCAGGTAAATGGTCGCATTGAGAACGTTAACGCAGGCCGTAAGTATGCAGACTTCTTGCACTTGCCCCACCAGCTCGACGGTTACTTCGACCTCGAGGAGGCTAAGGCAGCTGCAAAGGCTGAGAACAAGCCTATCTTCGTTGACGTTACAGGTCACGCATGTAACAACTGCCGTGAGATGGAGACTATGGTATGGAGCCACGACCAGGTATTGCCTATGTTGCGTGAGGACTTCATCATCTGCGCACTCTATGTTGACGATATGACAAAGGTTGAGGGTGGCAAGCGTCTTGGTGCTCTTAACTCAAAGCTCGCACAGGATACATGGAAGGTTAACGCACAGCCTGCGTATATCCTTATCACTCCCGAGGGCGAGGTTCTTGCAGGTCCACGCGGTTACAACACCGATATCGATGGCTTCGTAGAGTTCCTCAACGAGGGTAAGAATGGCATGAACTAATCATCGATCGGGTTATCCGACATTGATTAGTCGCCAATAGAGCTACCCCTGACTAAGGTCGGGGGTAGTTTTTTTGGGGGGGTGCGCTACTGTGTTTTATGTGATGATGATATTATACACCGTCATGCTGAGTGAAACGAAGCATCTCCTCAAAGCCGACTATAGACGACATTGATGATGTAATGTCACCGAGGAGATTCTTCACTTCGTTCAGAATGACAATCAGGGTGACAAGACGCGCGACCCAAAAATATATAAGGGGTTCATATAAGTGGTGTGCATGGGAAAATATTGCGTTTTAGGTCAGCACCCCACAACCCAAATTTATCGTCAGAGTGGTGCAGATGTGGCGCTGACATGAAAAAGCCCCGGATGGGTAGTACTAAGCGTACGTCCCATTCGGGGCTTTGATTGAAGCGCCGCAGATGCGCCACTATCACGATAAATTTATGTGCATTACTTCGTCTATGCCATCAATCTTTGCGATTGACTCCATGGCTACCTGAAGCTCGCTGAGGGAGTGCACGGAGAAGTCGATGGTGCATATCGCTATGCGGTCGATGTTCTCGGTGGCGAGAGATGACATGGTGAGGTGGAGCTTGTCGGTGATACAGTCGATAAGGTCACTCATGAGATGGTAGCGGTCAATACCCTTGATGCGTATGCGCACGGGGTAGAGGAATGCGGGGTTCTCATCGAAGTTGACACTGGTTATGGAGTCGCCATACTGCGATGCCATGCGGATGGCGATGTGGCAGTCGCGCTTGTGGAGCGTGGTTGTGCCGTCAGCCTCCTTAAAGCCTATAACCTCGTCACCAGGAAGAGGGTGACACTTCTCGCAACGCGAGTACTCGAGGCGTGGAAGGTTAGCGAAGTAACCACGGAGATAGCGCTTAGCGCGGTATGTAGAGACATGACCCATCCACTCGGGCTCGGGCTTAGCATCCTCCGAGGTGCCAATCTCTACGCAGTCGCCACGGTGGAGGACTGTGCGGAGGGACTCGAGTTTGCCGTTTATGCGGGCATAGACAGCCTGTGCGCCCACCTTGCTATGTATCTCAAAGGCGAAGTCGAGGGCTGTAGCACCCTTGGGGAGGATTACGCCACGTCCCTTGGGCGTAAAGACCATGATGTCGTCGTTGTAGAATGAGGATGTCACGCCATCCATAAACTCCATGTCGTGGCTATCGTCCGCGACATCCTGAAGCACATACTTAAACTTCTCGAGCCATGCAGCCACGTTCTCCTCGGTGCACTCTGCGGCACAGCCGAGGCGTGAGTTGCGCACCATGCGCTCAGAGGAGATGTGCACCTCCTCCCATATACCCTGCTCGCTGAGGAGCTTAACGTGGAAGCTCTGGTAGCCATTCTCTTTGGGTGCGTCGATGTAGTTAGCCACGCTGCCGGGCTTCTCCTTGAAGTGGTCGGTGAGGGCAGAGTAGATGAGCAGGCTCATAGCCTTCTCGCTCACGCCCGCGCACACGGGATATATAATACGTATGTAGTGCTTGCCATCGACATGCTTAAGGTCGCAACCCTTAGCCTGCATCTTGCGCCAAATGCTATAGGGCATGCGGTAGCGTATCTCGGTGCGTACATCGAGGCCGTGTTCCTTCATAATCTTGTCTATGAGGTCCGTAAAGCGCGTAAGGCGTGGTTTGTCGGCCTCGCGCTCCGCCTCGAGCATGCTCTCCAACACGGCAAAGTCGCGAGGACAGCGATAGCGGAACGACAGGTTCTCCAACTCGGTCTTGATGTGGTATAGTCCGAGGCGGTTAGCCAAGGGTGCGTAGAAGTAGTCGGTCTCACCCGCAATCTTCATCTGCTTGTCGGGGCGCATGCTGTCGAGCGTACGCATGTTGTGCAGACGGTCGGCGAGCTTAATCAGCAGCGCGCGGATGTCGTAGTGCACCGACTCCAATATCTGGCGATAGTTGTCCACCTGCTTCGAGTGCTCGTAGCTATCCTTCTTGCGCTTGGTCACCGTATCTACGAGGAAGGCCACATCATCGCCAAAGCGCTCGCGTATATCCTCCACGGTGTAGTCCGTATCCTCGACCACATCGTGCAGGAATGCCGAGATTATGGGGTTGTCGCCAAGCTCGAGCTCCTCGGCCACGATGGCAGCAACGGCTATGGGGTGGATGATATAGGGTTCGCCACTCTTGCGGCGCTGGCTGCTATGTGCCTCTGCGGCAAGTTCATATGCGCGACGTATGCGTGACAACTCATCTGGTGTAGTGCGCTCGGACATATAGCCGAACAACCTCTCTACGCTATTGCGAATCTGAATGGTGTAAATATCGCTCATGAGTATTGGGTTAAAATTATCGGCATGCAAAGAGGCATACCTAAAGACAAAGTTACGAAAAAAATCGTGTCGTTGTCACACTTATAAGCCAAAAGTTTTCAAAAAATTGGATTTTATTTCTATATTTGCAATACGAATAGCAATATTAATAAGCATAAACCATGAGACAATTTCTTAAGAGCATCCTTGCATTTGCAGTGATAGCCCTCGCTGTGGCGTGCCAAAACGAGCCACCCCACGAGCCCGTAAAGCCCAAGCCCTTCGCATTTGAGAATAAGCATATTAAACATACGGAACTTAGCCTCAACATCGCACCCGAGGATAAGGAGTTGGAGTATGTGGTGCTCTTTGCCGAGAAGAAGCACTTCATAGCTAACGGCATCGACACGCGCGAGGAGTTGCTCGCAGACGACCTCGCCATGCTCCGCCAGTATGCCGACTACTACGGCATCACCATCCGCGAGTTCCTCGAGGGCATGAAGTGGCTTACAAAGGGCGATATGGAGGGTTACAAAGTGACAAACCTCTACCCCGCAACCGAGTATGTTGTCTACTGCTACGGCGTGAATGTTGAGGGCGACAACTACGAGGCGACAACCGAGGTATACTACGAGGTTATCTCTACCTCTGCACCCGCATTGCAGGATGTGGAGTTCGACATCGAGACATCCGTAAATGGCAATACCGTAGCGGTAACCATCACACCCAACGACTACAACGGTCTATATTACAGCTATATAGTTCCCGACACCGATAGTTACTATCTGCCCGAGGGAGCACCCTTCAATGCCGACTACTTGGCCTACTACCGTAATAAGTCATGGGCGACATTCAACGAGCTTATCAACAATCAGGGTATCCCCGCGGAGCAGTTCTGCCATAGTGGCGTAGCGACCATCAATGACCGCCTAAACCCCAATGCCAGCTATATGGTCATCTGCTTCGCCGTGAGCGAGGACCAGACACCCATACTCTGCTCCGAGCCCTCGGTGGCCTACTTCACCACACTTGAGAGCAACAAGAGCGACCTCAAAATAGAGATTAAAGTTACGGACATCACGCAGTATAACGCCATGCTCACCGTGACACCATCGAAGAAGAACGAGGAGTATGCTTGCGTCTTCCTTGCTGCATCACAGCTTCCACCCCTCGAGAGCGAGTACGAGCAGATGATGTTCATAATCGAGAACTTCGACCCCGCAATCTTCTCGGGCCCATTCAGCGAGGCACTTACACCCCTTATGCCCAACACGGAGTATGTCGTAGTGGCATTCGGCATCGATAACAACCTCCCAACAACAGATATGTTCGCCTACCGCTTCACATCGCTCGAGGCTGGAACAAGTGAGGTATATATCGAGAGCATAGAGATAGTAAAGCTCTTTGATGCCGAGGAGATTATCGCCCTTGACAGGTCATACACCAGCGCCCTTGCGGGATGCGAGTGCGTGGCTATCGTCGAGGCTAAGACCAACATCCCCACCGATAAGTTGCGCTTCTGGTGGTATGAGGAGTGGATGCGCGTGGAGTACAGCGAGGAGGCCTTCCTTGAGGACCTGCTCATGTACGACTACGCCAACAACCCCGAGATGATGGACATGTACTACAGCATGCACGACCAGGACCGCTTCCTCTTCGCGGGCATCGCCGAGGACGAGAGCGGTAATATGAGTGAGATATTCTACACCGAGCCCTTCCTCATGTCAAAGGATATGTGCGACCCCGCCGAAGAGTTTTTCACTTATGTAGGTGGTGCGACGACTGCTGTGATATTTAGACGCTAACAGACTATACACCAATGATATACTTCAATTCAGACTATACTGCTGGAGCGCATCCAAAGGTTTTGGAACGCCTTGTGGAGACAAACCTAGAGCACACCGTGGGCTATGGCAACGACCCTTACACCGCGCGAGCCAAAGCACTTATACGCCAGGAGATAGGTTGCGAAGATGCCGAGGTGATGTTCCTCGTGGGTGGCACGCAGACAAATGCCACGGCAATAGATGGCATCCTTGCACGCCACGAGGGTGTGCTGGCTGCCGAGAGTGGCCATATCGCGGTGCATGAGTCGGGAGCAATAGAGGCATCGGGACACAAGGTGCTCACACTACCCCACTATGACGGTAAGGTTAAGACGGAGGATGTGCAACGTTTTATAGAGGAGTTCTACGCAGACGAGACATACCCACACATGGTGGCACCAGGCATGCTCTACATATCGCAGCCCACGGAGTATGGCACGGTATACTCGCTTGCGGAGTTGGAGGCGCTGAGCGCAGTGTGTCACAAGTACAACATACCTCTATACATAGATGGTGCGCGTATGGGCTATGCCCTTGCAGCGGAGGGTGCCGACTTCACGCTCAGGGATATAGCACGCCTTGCAGATGTATTCTACATTGGTGGCACGAAGCTCGGAACGCTCTTTGGCGAGGCTCTTGTGGTTACCAACCGCGCGCTACTCAAAAATCTCTTCCCGCTTGTTAAACAGCATGGTGCATTGCTTGCCAAGGGCAGATTGTCGGGCGTGCAGTTCGAGGCTATGTTTAGGGATGGGTTGTACTATGAGATTGGCCGACACGCCGTGGCATTGGCGCTACGCATACGCGAGGCCTTCCGTGCCAAGGGCTACGATGTGGTCATAGAGTCGCCCACCAACCAGCAGTTCTTCCGCCTACCCAACGAGGTCATTGACAACCTGCGCAAGGAGGTGTCGTTCGACTATTGGGGTGCGCGTGGCGAGAGGCACAGCATCGTGCGCTTCGTGACGAGCTGGAGCACCACGAAGGAGGATGTGGATAGACTCATCGAACTACTATAAACAACAAAAAAAAAGGGAGTTAGCGCAATGCTAGACTCCCTTTTCTTAATTAAGTTGGCTACCCTACTCTGCGAACAAGATGCGCTCGGGACCCTCATACTCGGGCAGTGGCTTGGGCGTGTAGTCGGCATAGCCGATAGAGATTACGCACAAGATGCGGTACTCCGCGGGTATCTCGGGCAACACCTCCTTGACATAGTCCTCGCTGCGCTGGCTCTCGGGGTCGTCCTGCAATGTGCGGTAGTCGCCAACATGCACCCAGCACGATGCGAGGCCCTCCTCCACAAGTGCGAGCTGAAGGAGCGTAGCCATGATTGTGGCGTTGGTCTGCCACATGGGTGATGCAGCCTCGTCGCCCATAACAACGATTGCAGCACCCGCCTCCTCCAAGAGGCTTGAGCCCCAGTCGCGAAGGCGACCAAGCGCACGCACCTTCGAGAGGTTCGTAACAGCCATAAGGCGTGTCGAGCGTGTATTCTTTGATGATGGGGCGCGCAGAGCAAGCTCCATAGCAGAGCGAAGCTTCTCAATCTCAACGGGTTTGCCTGTATAGCGACGTGTAGAGCGGCGCTTTCTTACTACTTCCTTAAATTCCATAATTATCTCGATTTAAAATATTTACACATTATCTTTGCAAAAATAGTGATTTTTTTTGTATATTTGAAGTGGTTATACAAAAAAAGAGACTATGAAAGAGAAGATTACCGTAGCGCTGATATACGATTTCGACGGCACACTCGCACCGGGTAACATGCAGGAGTATGACTTCATCCCCGCCGTGGGCAAGAGCAACATGGAGTTCTGGCACGAGGCAAACACCTTGGCCGAGGAGCAGGATGCCGACCAGGTGCTTACATACATGGCGCGCATGATTCAGGCGGCGCAGTCGAAGGGCCTATCTCTGCGACGCGAGGCCTTCCGCGAGTCGGGTCGCAACGTCAAGTTCTACCGTGGCGTGGAGGAGTGGTTTGGCCGCATAAACCGCTATGGCGAGGAGCATGGCGTGCGCATACTACACTATGTCAACTCTTCGGGCCTCAAGGAGATTATCGAGGGCACAAGCATAGCCCACGAGTTCAAGAACATCTACGCCTGCTCGTTCCTCTACAATGTCGACGGCATAGCCTACTGGCCCGCCGTGGCGGTGAACTACACCAACAAGACGCAGTTCATCTTCAAGATAAACAAGGGTGTAGAGTCGGTATTCGACACCAAGGACGTAAACCGCTTTATGGAGGAGTCGAAGCGCCCCGTGCCCTTCTCGCGCATGATATACTTCGGCGATGGTACTACGGACATCCCCTGCATGAAGCTCGTAAAGAACTTCGGTGGCCACTCCATCGCTGTCTACAATCCCGAGGAGCAGGGTCAGCGCCTTGTGCTCAACGAGCTTATCCGTGACAACCGCGTGAACCATGTCTGCCCCGCCGACTACTCCGAGGGCTCGGAGGCCGACACCATCGTCAAGACCATCATCGACAAGGTTGTTATGGACCAGCGCCTGGCAGAGCTTGAGGTAGCCCGCGAGGAGAGACAGTAACAAAAATTAGCAGATAGCATCATAGAGACACAAGCGAGGTCACGGGCAATTTTAATTGCGACCATGCTTGTGTCTCTTTTATTCTCTGCCCCCACTTTTTGCCTCACGAACAAGCACAAACATACTATAACACGCTGACAATCTACACATTAGCCATATCATCCTCGTAACTCATTGATTATCAGCAAGATGAAAAACTCGCAAAATCGCATTTTGTAACACATTGTTTTTCAGCGATTTAAGTAGTGGGGCGCGGAAAAATTCGAGGCCAAAAAATTTGGCGAAAGGGGCATATGTGGTGTATCTTTGCAGTAGGAAAACTAAAAATTCAGTCCAACATGAAACAGAATCGCAGCATAACACTTCTACTATTGGCAGTGGTGCTCATGGCTCTACCCGCAAAACTGGGTGCGCAAGTCTACGAGTTCAGGGATGCCAGTGGTCTCTATCGCGTGGAGTACATACCCAACGAGAAGTTGGATAAGCTGACTGCGCAAAAGACCAACTACAGGGACTATATCGAGCTACGCCTTGGCATCGCCTACAACCCATACACTCCTATGGGTTACGCCTCGGACCACTACTGGAAGAACTACCCCGTGACGCTACCTCCCAACACCATTGTTAATGATACAAGGTGGTTCACCACGAACTTCGACTTTGGAGGCTGGATAAAGCGCTGGTTATATGTTGGTGGCGTGGCGACATGGACAACGGGCTACGAGCGCGTGACGAGCACCGTTGACCGCAGCCGCGTGGATACCTTCAACTACAACAACTTTACCTTCATGCCCGTGATACGCTTCGCATGGCTTAATCGCGGCATCGTACAGCTATACTCGGGTGTGGGTCTGGGTGCAACATACGAGAAATACGACGACACGCTGAGCTCTTGGGTGAGGGGCTATCACGCGGCATATGACGTGACATTCATCGGCATAACCGTGGGTCGCAAGTGGTTTGGCTACTTCGACATTGGCGCAGGCAATCGCGGTGTCATAAGCGCAGGAATTGGATACAGATTTAACAATAAATAGTTGGCTATGAGAGAGATTAAATTCAAAAATATCGTTACGCTACTCCTCGCCCTTGCATTTATGGGTGGAGCAGCGTCAAAGGCTGTGGCGCAGGAGCTCAGCCCCGAGGAGGCATACCGCCTTGCATCCTACATCGTGGCACAGGAACAGGATGAGGACGAGGAGGATGAGCGTCGCGAGTACGACACCCTACGCTGGAGGCATAACCTTCGCATTACATTTGGTACGCCAAGTGCCATACAGACCTACTTTCTTGACGGCATTATGAGCGAGTCAAACGAGATAAACGCTCCATCGCGCATACCCACAGCGAGCGACAAACTCGCCGACTATCGCTACTACACCACCCCAACCATCATGGTTACGCCCATCTCCGTGGAGTACAACTACTATGTTAAAAAGTGGCTCACGGTGGGCGGTAGGGCGACATTCACCTCGCTCTACAACGAGGTGCGCAACATCGCCACCGAGGAGAAATTATACTCTAACTATAGTTATGGCGTGGGACTTATCCTCAACGTGCGCTTCGAGTATATGCGCAGGGAGTATGTTCAGATGTACTCGGCTGTGGGTCTGGGACTTGCGGCACGCTTTGAGTATAACCGTGGCATCATGACACCGATGTATGACTTAACCTATTTCGGCATCGTGGTGGGCAAGGGCTTCTACGGTTTTGCAGAGATTGGCGCGGGCCTGAGTGGCTGTGCGCGAGCAGGTATTGGTTTTAGATTTTAACACTTCGCGACTATGAAACGACTTTTACGATACGCAACAATAGCGTTTGCAATACTCTCATTATCAGCTTGTGAGTATGACACTGGCACAGAGCCACGCCCCGATAGACTTGGCAAGACAATATGGGACATCGCCTACCCCGACATTAGGCGTGTAAACCAAATTTTAGACTTCGCGGCCAGCTACAACTACTACCGCACAATCGCGGATATATGGCCCGAGGATGAACAAAACACGGCAGAGAGCGAGGTCGAGAGATATAGACGAGAGGAGCTGAATAACCCCGTGGATATCAAGATCGTAGGCAACACCCACACCCTCATTTACGGCACTGACTACGGCACCACATACACCATAACCTTCACGATGTACGACGACAGGTGGGAGGTGAAGCGCACGGGCGGGAACGGCTTCGACCTCACAATAAGCGAGGCGAAAGAGGCCGACACCTACACGGTACACTTCAACGCCATCTATAACATCGAGTCTACGGGCGATGGCGACTTCAAGGTTAAGGTGCGCTACGATGCGGTGGGCACGCCCATAATAGAGTTCAAGGGCACACTCGTAATGGTAGATAGCGAGGCGAGCGCAACCCACCCCCTGACCATAACCACCCAGATCTACGATTGGATGAAGTTCGACAACATCTTCAATGCCTACGTACCCTTCAGTGGCAGAATGAAAATCAAGGTAGAGGATATGCTCTACGGCACAACTGACGAGATTACAGCATCAATAGTCCACGACAATGGTCGCTTTGGTGTGAGCATAAGGTGCTTGAACGATGTATCGGGCTACTATTTCTAAAATTTTCGCTATCTTTGCGCCATGAAACGCATTGTATTTGCTACGAATAATGCCCACAAGCTCTCCGAGGTGAAGGCTGTGTTGGGCGATGGATATGAGCTTGTTACGCTCCGCGAGGTGGGCATCACGGAGGATATTCCCGAGACGGGCGCAACGCTCGATGAGAACGCATCAATCAAGGCGCGCTACGTATTTGAGCGCACGGGCTTAGACTGCTTTGCCGACGACACAGGTCTCGAGGTGGAGGCACTTAATGGCGCTCCAGGCGTGCACTCGGCACGCTACGCAACAGATGGCCACGACTTCGCCGCCAACAACGCCAAACTTCTCCGCGAGCTCGAGGGCAAGGAGAATCGCCGCGCACGCTTCCGCACCGTTATCTCATTGATACGCAACGGCGTAGAGGAGCAGGTGGAAGGCATCGTAGAGGGCCATATCGCAACCAAGATGACAGGCAACGAAGGCTTCGGCTACGACCCCTTGTTCATCCCGGAGGGCTACGACAAATCGTTTGCCGAGATGAGCGCCGAGGAGAAAAATGCCATCTCGCACCGCGGTCGCGCCGTCGAGGCATTGGTCAAGATTTTGTAAACAAAAAAAACAGCAGTGGGGATGACTAATTTTAGCCATCCTCTTTGCTTTAAGAGGTTGAATAAAAAGATGTAGTTTTAGGCTTGCGAAGCCCGAAAAAGCGGAGTTTACTAAAGCGTAAATGAGCATTTTGAGGGCGAGCGTAACGACAAAATACACTTTTTATTCAGCCTCTCTTTTTTTGTAAAAATACTATTGCTACGCAATAATCTCTCAAAAGATGCGTTAAAACCAAAGAAAAATTGTATCTTTGCGAGTTATTATGCGAAAACTAAACTACATACTCTGCACTATATTTGCTATGGTTGCCGTCTCATGTACTGATGGCGACAAGAGCAACGACGCCAAACTTGGCGAGGATGTCATCGCAATGGTCGATGGCAAGGAACTACGCATCGACGATGTCATGCGCGATATGCCCGCTGGCATCACAGGTGCCGACAGCGTGACATTCATGCGAATGTATGTCGACAACTGGGTGCTCAACCGCCTAAAGATGAAGCGCGCCGAGGAGGTTCTTACCTCATCCGAGGATATTGAGCGCCTCGTGGAGGGATATCGTCAGTCGCTCATGATGCGCCAGCTCGACCAATACTACATCGACAATATGCTCGACGTGGAGATCACCGACAAGCAGATATCGACATACTACCGTGCACATAGCGCCGCTTTCAAGCTCGACCACAATGTCGTGCAGGGCGTGGTGGTAAAGGTGCCCAAGACATTCCGCAACATCACGACACTCACCACGGCAATAAAGAACTCGGCAAAGGCCAACGACTGGGCAGAGCTCGACGCCCTGGCAGAGAAGCACGCGCTGAGTGTTACGAACATGACCGCACAGTGGGTATCCTACTCCGATTTCTTGAGTAACCTCCCCACGGAGCGCTCACGCTCATACAACGACCTCATCTCAAAGAACACCGTACAGCAGATGACCTCGGACGACGCCATCTTCTACTTCATTATCACCGACCGTGCACTCAAGGGCGAACTTGCACCTATAGCCTCTGTCGAGAGCGACATACGCCGTCGTCTATATGCCGAGCGTCGTGACCAGATTGTAGCGGAGTATGAGGCAGAGCTAAAGCGCGAATCGGTGGAGGAGGGACGCGTATTGTTGCGCGACGAGGCATTGCTCAAATCGATGAGCTACAACCCCGCAGATGTAGCACCAACAACAGCCCCCGTACGCGATGCTGAGGAACACATCGAGGAGGAGGATGTTATAATCACCGAGACATCAGAGCAATAACAAAGCATACTAACGTAAGAAACGAAAAGATATATGATACGCAAAATTATGTTTATTGCGGCAATGACCGCAGGCCTATTTATCACAGCGACAAGCACCACAGCACAGGAGCGCCGTCAGGTAATGCTCGATAAGGTTGTCGCCGTTGTGGGTGGCTCATCCATCCTCCACTCCGAGGTTGAGGAGTATGCCGAGGCACTCGTTGACCAGCGCCGACAGATGGGCTACACCTCTGACCGCGACCCCATGAACGAGGCTCTCGAGGCACTCCTGGAGCAGAAGTTGCTCTACAACCAGGCACTCATAGACTCTGTACCCATCAACTCTGCCGACATCGCAGGTCGCATCGAGACCTACTTGCAGATGCTTATCGAGGAGGCGGGAGGCATCGCCGAGCTCGAGACAAAGGAGCATATGCCCATCTTCGCCTACCGCGAGATGTTGCGCACACGCAACGAGGAGCAGGCTTACGCACAGGCCATGCGCATGGATGTCGTGAGCAAGGTCACAATCGTTCCTGGCGAGGTGGAGCGCTACTACAACCGTATCGACAAGGATAGTCTGCCCATCATCGGTGAGCAGTATGTATATGCACAGATTACGAAGCTTCCCGCATCGCTCAAGGATGCACAGCGCCGTACCAAGGAACGCCTTCTGGATATGCGCGAGCGCGTAATCAAGGGCGAAACAAAGTTTTCTACCTTGGCGCGTATGTACTCTTTGGATGGTTCAGCAATCTATGGTGGCGAGATGGAGCCCGGACCATCGTCTATGTATGTACGCCCCTTTGCCGAGGCACTGGAGAAGCTTAAGCCAGGTCAGGTATCGGAGATTGTAGAGACCGAGTTCGGCTTCCACATCATTGAGCTTATAGACAAACAGGGCGAGAACTACCATTGTCGCCACATCCTTCTGCGCCCCACATTCACACGCGACGAGCTTATGCAACCCGCACACGAACTCGACAGCATCGCGCACCTCATACGCGTTGACTCATTGACCTTCGAGGATGCCGCGCTACGCTTCTCGGATGATGCCTCATCGCGCAACAATGGCGGTATCGTATCGAACCACGATGTCTTGGAGCGCATGGGTGTATACGATGGCGCACGCCTCACCGCTACACGCTTCCTCAAGGAGGACTTCGGACAGATGGGTGGCAAGTCGTTGGAGGACTACAACGCCTTGATGCGCCTGAAGAAGGGCGAGGTATCAAACTCGTTCCAGACAACCGACCTCAACGGCAATCAGCTCTCGAAGATTGTCAAGCTTGTGGATGTGATACCCGCACACGTTGCATCACTCGACGAGGACTACATACGCATCGAAGAGATGGCTCTCGAGGATAAGCAACAGAAGGTATACCAGAAGTGGCTCGAGAGCAAGATTGACGGCATGTACATCTATATCGACCCCGAATACCGCAGCGACGAGTTCGCGTACGATGGTTGGATAAAGTAGCCCACAGAATAACCTATGCGAATAAAATATCTATTCCCTATACTCTTTGTCGTGTTCATTGTCAGTGTCTTCTGCATCACTGCCGGTGAACACAACTACGTTACATACACCGACATAGTAGCACCCGCTCCAGCTCCGCAGCAGCAGACATCAGACGACCGCCGTATGGTCGACATGATTGCCGACGACAGCTACCTCATCGAGAAGGGCGACTCGACAATATTCATCCTCGTGGGTAACTTCGCCGCACACCACAACGGCGCAGTCATCCTCGCAGATAGCGCCGTGCGCTACTCCAACCAGAGCTTCGAGTGCTTCGGCAATGTGCTCATCAACCAGAATAGCACCTATGCTTACGGCGACCGTGCTTCGTACAACCGCATGAATAGCACCGCAACGCTCTACTCCGACCTTATCAAGGTTGTGGATGGCGAGGCAGTCATGTACACCTACAACTGCTCGTTCGACACCGCTAACGAGGTGGGTCGCTTTAGTGGTGGTTGCTATGTGGACAAGGATGCGAGCCACATGGAGTCCGACCGCGGTTACTACTACACCGAGAGCCATGAGCTCATCGCTGTGGACAACGTAGAGATGCGCGATGAGACCTACCTTATGAAGAGCGACTCGGTAATCTTCAACACCCAGACCGAGGATGCTAAGTACTTCACAAACACCAATATTTGGAACGACAAGGAGGAGTATCTTTTTGCTAATGAGGGCACATACACCAAGTCTCGCGACTTGCACCACCTCACCCGCGATGCCTACATCCTCTCTCCCGAGCGCGAGATATGGAGCGACTCGATAGAGTACTACCGCACCGAGGGTCACATCATCGGTCGCAACAACATACAACTCGACGACACCACAAAGAAGGTGTTGGGCTTTGCCGACTATGGCGAGTGGTGGGATGAGCCAGGCAATGCACTCTTTACACGCCGTCCCTCGATGATTAACTACGACACCTCGCAGACCGACTCCGTATTCCTCGCTGCCGACACATTGTGGCTCTACACCATCGCGGTGCTTCCTCCCGCAGAGAGGGGCGATAGCGTAGCTATGAATAACGAGGGTGAGCGTGGCATGGAGATGCGTGATGAGAGCGTCAGCGCCGAGGAGAGCGCCGAGAGCGAGGTTATGGCCGACACTATCGCCGACACCCCAGAGGTTGAGGAGCAGATGGCAGAGACCCCCGCAGAGGCAGAGGTTCGCGATGCTATGGACCAGAGCGATGCCAAGAGTAAGGAGAGCAAGGAGGGCAAAAACTCCAAGAGCGAGGAGCGCAGAACTGACGGAGCGAGGGTTGACCCCACACGCCGTGAGGGTGGCGAGAGAGTCGACCCCACCGCTACACGCCCACGAGAGGGTGCTCCAGCCGAGGCACCACGCAGAGAGGATGCAGAAGTGGCAGATAGCGTAGCCGTAGAGCCCGCAGCAGATAGCCTTGCAGCAGACACAACACAACTTAACGACACCATTAAGCCACTAACTGCAAAGCAGTTGCGTGCGCAGGCCAAGGCCGAGAAGCGCCGTGTGCGCGACTCTATACGCGCCGTGGAGCGTGGCATACGCGACAGCATAGACTCGATAAAGAGCCGTGAGCAGGACTCTATACAGGCCATCCGCGACTCGTTACTTAAGATCAAGGTAGACTCCATCATCGCGAAGCGCATCGCCGAAAGCTCACGCCGTGCAGATGAGGAGAAGGCACGCATTGAGCGCATCAAGCAGAAGAGCATCGAGCGCGAGCACCGCAAGATTGACCGCGCAAAGGCACGCGCAGCACGCCGTGGCAGAGAGTACACAGGCCCCGACTATACGCGCGACACCCTCGCAGATAGCACCGCCGTAGACTCCATGCGCGATAGTCTGATGGCAAACCCAGCAGATAGCATAGCGAGCGACTCAATGCTTATTGACACCATGGCACGCGACTCTATGCTCATAGACTCCGCATCACTGGAACCTCCATTCCCCGCCGATAGCAGCTACAAGATGATCAAGGCGTACCGCAACGTGCGCATGTACCGCAGCGACACACAGCTCGTGTGCGACTCACTCGTGGTGCTCAACACCGACTCCATCATACGCCTCTACCGCGAGCCCATACTCTGGAACGAGAGCAACCAGGTGACATCCGACTCGATGGCTATACATACCATGAATCAGAACATCCGCAAGGCTCACTTCATGGGCGACCCCATCATGGGCGTGGAGATAGACACGATGTACTACAATCAGGTCAAGGGCAAGGAGATGATTGCGCTATTTACCGATGGTAAGGTATATCGCAACGACGTGAATGGCAATGCCCAGACCATCTACTACCTCCAGGATGACGAAGAGTCGACCGAGGTAACGGGACTCATGTACATCGAGAGCGCGGGCATCAGCTTCTACCTTGACGAGGGCGAGATTGACAAGATTGCATACAAGCAGAACCCCGAGTATGTAATCTACCCCATGTCGATGATTCCCGAGACCCAGGCACGCATCCTCGACGACTTCGAGTGGCACGACGATAAGCGCCCCACACGCCACGGCGTCATCATGCGCGACATACGCTCTACACGCCGTGAGGAGATAGCCCAGAAACAGCGTCCCCGCTTCCGCATCACCGAGCGCATAGACTACGACCGTCGTCGTCTGACCGAAAACCGCATGTGGGAGGACCGCGTAGATGAGCTCACACCCGACATCATCGAGTGGCGTGACTCGCGCACATCAAACAAAAAGTAATTAGCCATGAAGCACAACCTTATATACGGTATCATACTCGCCCTTGCTACCCTCTCTGCCACCGAGCTTTCGGCGCAGAGCAACGCAGGGCGCGACCTACACCGCACACGCCTCATACCCTACCCCACAGCCAATGAGGCCGCAGAGCATAGCCTCGCCAAACAGCGATATATGCAACCCATCACCGAGTGGACAACCGATAACGAGGGACTCCTCACGGGCGAGTTCACCTACCCCTTCTCGTGGGTGGAGCGCCAGATATTCGTGCGCGTAGAGGGCGTAGGCAAGCCCTACGAGGTGCTTGTAAATGGCAAGGTGGCGGGTGGCTCAACAAATGGCCACGCCGCAGCGGAATTTAATATTACGAAGATTTCGCACGAGGACAAAAATACCCTCTCGATACGCCTCCTCAATGATAAGAGCGTTGCGGATATCGAGGGCTTCGAGAAGTATGATTCACACCCCGTGGCCTATGTTATCTCGCAGCCTCGTGTGCGCGTGCGCGATATATTCTATCGTACGACCGTGGGCAAGGGTGGCGTGGTAAATGTCGACTTCGGCGCTATCACACACAACCAGACCCTCGGCGCAAAGACCTCGCGCCTGTACTATGAGGTCTTCCTCAACGACACCATCCGCCTCGGTGGTGGCCACCGCGATGTGAGCCTCGGCATGTATGGCGTCGATACGATGCGTTTTGGCGTACCTGTGCCCGACTCTGTACTCTGGAGCAGTGACCAGCCCACACGCCTATCCTTGCGCCTTAAAAACCGCATTGCAGGTCGCGACGTGGAGTTTTATAACGTAGCCCTCGCCCTGCGCGAACTACGCTACGAGGAGGGCACATACTACATCAACGGCAAGGCTACAAATATCGAGTGGCTCGAGGTGTCACCCAACGCTACTGCCGAGGATGTTAAGGGTCTATACGACCTCGGACACCGCGCCCTGCGCTTCACCGCGGGTGGCGTAACGGAGGAAACCCTCGCTGCGTGCGACGAGCTCGGCATCTATGTCGCCGTTACCGCACCCATCAACTCATCTAAGATGGGCACATCGCGCCGTCGTGGTGGCAACCCCTCGAACAATCCTCGCTGGCGTGCGGAGTACATCGAGCGCGTGGAGCAGATGATATATACCACCCAGCGCCACCCCTCGGTTATCGCATATTTCCTGGCCGATGATAGCGCAAATGGCATCTGTTTGTACGAAGCATACCTCGCGGCGAAGCAAATTTCGGGTAATCGCCCCGTATTTTATGAGGATGGCAACGGCGAGTGGAATAGCGACAGGTAGCGAAAAACTCAGAAAATAGCATTTTTGAGACGTTTTTGGGCTAAAAAAAGTTAATGATGTATTTCACTGATTTACAATACTTTGAATGACATCTCAAAAAAAAGTTGCAAAAAAAGTGAAAAAAAGTTGCGAAAAAATTTGCAGGTAAAGAAAAATGTGCTACCTTTGCACTCGCAATCACAAAGATAGCAAATGCCTCTTTAGCTCAGTTGGTAGAGCACGACACTCTTAATGTTGGGGTCCAGGGTTCGAGCCCCTGAGGGGGTAC
>JAZRAT010000077.1:0-7093 GCA_045634725.1 Alistipes sp.
GTGAGCGCACGGTGCGCCTCGCGGAGTTTGCACGCAACCTTATGGGTAGAAAGAAGTAACATCTATAAAGTCTATGAAGATTACAAGAAAAGATATAGAGATTATGGCCCCTGTGGGCTCTTACGAGTCACTCAACGCAGCTATTAATGCGGGTGCGGACTCGGTATATTTCGGTGTTGAGCAGCTCAATATGCGTGCTGCGTCGAGCGTAAACTTCACGCTCGATGACCTTGCGGAGATTGTACGCGTGGCACACGCTGCGGGTGTCAAGATCTACCTCACGGTGAACATCGTCATCTACGACACGGAGATGGAGGTTATGCGCCGCATCATTGACCGTGCAAAGGCCGAGGGCATCGATGCCATCATCGCCACAGACCTCGCCGCCATCCTCTACGCCCGCGAGGTGGGCATGGAGGTGCACATCTCTACGCAGAGCAACATCTCGAACATCGAGGCTGTGAAGTTCTTCTCGCAGTGGGCCGATGTCGTGGTGTTGGCACGCGAGTTGTCGTTGGAGCAGATTGCCTACATCTCGAAGCAGATTGAGGAGCAGCACATCTGTGGTCCTGCGGGTGAGTTGGTTAAGATTGAGATGTTCGCACATGGCGCGATGTGTATGTCTATGTCGGGCAAGTGTTACCTCTCGGAGCACGAGTCGCACAACTCGGCTAACCGCGGTGCTTGCCGCCAGATATGCCGCCGCAAGTACACCATCACGGATAAGGATAGCGGCCAGCAGCTGGATATCGACGGCCAGTATGTGCTCTCTCCCAAGGACTTGTGTACTGTGGACTTTCTCGATACATTCATCGAGGCGGGTGTGCGCGTACTGAAGATTGAGGGCCGTGCACGCGGTGGCGAGTATGTCAAGCGCGTGGTTGAGAGCTACGACGAGGCGCTCAAACTCATGGAGGCGGGCCAGTACACACCCGAGAGCGTTGCTCCCATCAAGGAGAAGCTGCGCACAGTATTCAACCGCGACTTCTGGGGTGGCTACTATGCCGCAAAGACTATGGTTGAGCACAGCGATCGCTATGGCTCTTCGGCAACCTTGAAGAAGGTGTATATGGGTAAGGTCACTAACTACTTCAAGCGTATCGGCGTGGCTGAGGTCTTGGTCGAGGCGTGTGAGGTAGCCGAGGGCGATGCACTGCTCTTTATGGGTGAGAAGACGGGAGTTGTGGAGCAGAAGGCCGAGGGCATCATGCTCAACGAGCAGCCCACGACAAGCGCCAAGCAGGGAGACTTTATCTCGCTCAAAACTGCATCAGAGGTTCGCCGAGGTGATAAGGTCTACAAGGAGGTAGAGCGATAATTTGTTGTGATAAGGGCGCATCTGCGGCATCGAGCTTGTCCGCTAAATGCTCACATACGCTTTAGTATGCTCCGCTTTATCGGACTGCGACTCGCTACCACATCTGCAACCCTTCTGACAACAAATTGCAATAGAGGTAAATGTAATGTTTAATTTTATGACTGAATAAAATATGTTGAAGCGATTATTTATGTTATGCCTAACTATTATGGCTTTTGTATTTGTTGGTTGTGAAAAAGAGACAGATAGTATAGATGCTTCTATGATTGAGTTAGAAGTTAAAATAAGAAAAATAGATTATTCGAGTTATACTAAAGTCGCTACATATGCGTGTGAGGGTAGTATAGGCGGATACTTAGGAGAAATCTATGTTTCAGTAGATGGGTTTAGTAGTCGAAAAGTGAATGTAAGTGGTGCTAAAACTCCGTTTGCATTTACATTTACAAGGAATGTGTATGGATCCTCAGGGCAACCTGTGCAGTTCCAAGTTAGTTTGATTTCTCCAAAAAATGAAATATTGATGAGAACTACTGTAATACCAGAATAATATATAAATACGAAATAATATAAAAACCTAAAACTATAAAACTATGTTTAGCAAAGAGACTTATATTGGCCGTCGTGCCGAGTTGGCGCGCCGCGTAGGCAAGGGACTTATCCTTCTTCCCGCAAACCCCGAGGTGCCTAACAACTATCCTAATAACACATATTACTATCGTCAGGACTCTACATTCCGCTACTACTTCGGCTTGGACGTTCCCTCGCTCATCGGTCTTATCGATGCAGAGTCGGGTGAGGCGATGCTCTTTGGTGACGACTTCACTGTGGAGGATATCATCTGGACTGGCCCCATGCCAACAATCGCTGACCAGGCTCGCGAGGTAGGTGTGGAGAAGAGCTACGCGCGCAACGAGATTCGCGACGTATTGCGCAAGGCGATTGAGCAGAACCGCCCCGTGCACTACTTGCCTCCCTACCGCGCAGAGCTTAAGATTGAGGTTGCCGACTGGCTCGGTATCCGCCTCGGCATGCTCCACGAGCGTAAGTCGTTGGATTTGATGTTCGCCGTAGCTGAGATGCGCGAGAAGAAGTCTGCAGAGGAGATTGAGGCTTTGGAGCGTGCATTCAAGATTGGTTACCAGATGCACATGACAGCGATGAAGATGTGCCGCCCAGGTGTTGTAGAGCGTGAGATTGCAGGTCGCGTTGAGGGCATCGCAAAGTCGTATGGCCAGGGTGTGTCGTTCCCCACAATCGTGACACAGCACGGCGAGATTTTGCACAACCACAACCACGATGGCGTCTTGGAGTCAGGTCGCTTGTTGTTGGTAGATGGTGGTGGCGAGTCTGTTGAGGGCTACTGCTCTGACCACACTCGTACATACCCCGTAAATGGTAAGTTCACCGACCGCCAGCGCGATATCTATAATATTGTATTGAACGCCCACAGCCAGGTTAAGGATATGATTAAGCCCGGCACTATGTATCCCGAGATTCACAAGGCGGCGTATATGTCATTGGCCGAGGGTCTTAAGGGCTTGGGTCTTATCAAGTCTACCCCCGAGGTGGCAGTAGAGGCTGGTGCTTTGTATATGTTCATGCCTCACGGCTTGGGTCACGGCATGGGTATGGATGTTCACGACTTGGAGAACATCGGCGAGCGCTCGTTCGACTTCTCAACTGTTGCTGAGCGTGCTGCAAAGTCTGCAACATGTATCCACCGCGCTACATGGCGTGTTGAGCCAGGCACCGTTATGTCTGACGAGCCAGGTATCTACTTCATCCCCGCGCTTATCGACAAGATGCGTGCTGAGGGTAAGTTCGAGGGTATCGTAGACTACGCTTTGCTCGACACTTACCGCGACTTTGGTGGTATCCGCATCGAGGACGATGTGCTTGTAACCGAGACAGGCAGTCGCTTTATTGGCGACAAGCTCTTGCCTCTTACTGTTGAGGAGCTCGAGGCTGTTGTCGGCAAGGAGTAATCTACTTGGGATTATATAACTAAATGGTAGGGGCATGTTTAACCATCGTATGGTAGCATGCCCCACTACTTAAAATAGGGCTCGATATTTGTTCGTGAGAGTTGTCTATCTGTTTTGCTTATACGGGTATAAAAACATATTATCAAAATTTTAGATTAGATATTTATTTTTTATATATCTTTGCGACAGAAATAATAACAATAAAAAACTAAGAGACAAATGAAAACAGATATTGAGATCGCAAGAGAGACAAAGCTTAAGAATATTCGTGAGGTAGCTGCTCAGGTAGGTTTCCCCGATGATGATGTATTCAACTACGGCAAGTACGTCGCTAAGGTGCCATACACCTTGATTGACGAGCATAAGGTTGCCAAGAACCATCTTATCCTCGTTACGGCCATCACCGCAACCAAGGCGGGCGTAGGTAAGACCACCGTGAGCATCGGCCTCGGCATGGGCCTTAACCACATCGGCAAGAAGGCTATCATCGCATTGCGTGAGCCATCGTTGGGTCCCTGCTTCGGTATGAAGGGTGGTGCTACGGGTGGCGGTTATGCCCAGGTGTTGCCCTCGGAGGATATCAACCTCCACTTCACGGGAGACTTCCACGCCATCACTTCGGCAAACAACCTTATAGCTGCGTTGTTGGATAACTACCTCTACCACAACCGCTCGCAGCAGGTGGGTTTGAAGAAGGTTATGTGGCGCCGAGTACTTGATATGAACGACCGCTCGTTGCGTAACATTGTTACGGGTCTTGGTGGTTCGGCTAATGGCATACCCACAGAGACAGGCTTCGACATCACCCCCGCATCGGAAATTATGGCTATCCTCTGCCTTGCGCGCAACGTCGACGACCTCTACGCTCGTATCGGTCGCATCGTGCTTGGCGTGCGCTACGACGACACCCCATTCACAGTTAATGACCTTGGCGTGACGGGTGCAGTGGTGGCATTGTTGAAGGATGCTATCAACCCCAACCTTGTGCAGACAACCGAGCACAACCCCGTAATCATCCACGGTGGTCCATTTGCAAATATCGCGCACGGCTGTAACTCGGTGATTGCTACGAAGATGGCGATGAGCCATGCGGAGTATACCGTAACGGAGGCAGGCTTCGGTGCCGACCTCGGAGCGGAGAAGTTCCTCGACATCAAGTGTCGTCAGGCAGGCCTTAAGCCCGACCTTACAGTTCTGGTTGCCTCTACTCTCGCGCTTAAGATGCACGGTGGTGTGCCCGAGGCGGAGATTAAGTTGCCAAATGTTGAGGGTCTCAAGCAGGGCTTCGCTAACCTCGACCGCCATGTTGCAAACCTTAAGAAGTTCGGCCAAACAGTCCTTGTATGCTTCAACCGCTTTGCGAGCGATACCGACGATGAGATTGCTATGGTCATGGCACACTGCGACGAGCTTGGCGTGCGCTGCGTGATTAACAACGCATACGCCGAGGGTGGTGCTGGTGCAGCAGACTTGGCACGTGCCGCAGTTGAGCTTATCGAGACTCAGCCTTCGCAGCCTATCAACTACGCTTACGACCTCGAGGATAGCCTCAAGGAGAAGATTACTAAGGTAGCGAAGAATATCTACGGCGCAGGTAGCGTGGTCTTCGGTCCTCGTGCCCAGAAGGAGATAGCTCTGTTGGAGAAGTGGGGTATGGGTAACTTGCCCGTATGTATCGCCAAGACGCAGTTCTCGTTCAGTGCAGATGCTAAGCGCTACGGTAGCATTGAGGGCTTCGAGATCAACATCAAGGATATCGAGCTAAATGCTGGTTCAGGCTTTGTAGTGGCACTCGCGGGTGACATCATGCGTATGCCAGGCTTGAGCAAGACACCTCAGGCGGGTAATATTCGCCTTGCCGAGGATGGTAATGTTGAGGGCATCGTATAATTTGTTGTGATAATAGCGCATCTACTGCCGCTAACGAAATATCTCGTCAATGGGCAGTACGCTATAGTACAGCCCATCGACTCGAATTTCGCCGAGCGTTGTATATGTACTATTCTGACAACAAATTTGTGTAGCATAAGTGCCTATATTGCATAACATACATTAAAGGGGTAGCCATGTGGGTGCCCCTTATTACTATAAATATGAATATCTATCTATTTCCTACCGAACTTGAGGCGAAGAGCTTTCGAGAGTTGTGCCCTAACGCCGAGGTGGTTATCTCGGGTGTGGGTATGGTAGCTACTGCTGCTGCTATTGCCTCTCGCAACTATCGTGCAGAGGATGTCGTGGTGCTTGCGGGTATAGCGGGCACTTATGGCGATAGCGTTGCCGTGGGCGATGTCGTGGAGGTTGTAAGCGAGGAGTGCGTTGATCTCCCCGAGCGCTTCCGCCGTACATATAGGCAGGCAGAGCCCTATACCTCGTTGCGTGGCGTAAAGTCTAATTCTGTGCATACGATGCAGAAACAGTCGCATGGTGCCGACGTTGAGAATATGGAGGGCGCCGCGCTCTTTGCTATGGCCGTGGTGATGGGTTTCCGTGCAGTAGAGGTGCGCGCTATATCTAATCGTGTGGGTGATAGTTTCGATAAGTGGGCTGTAGATGAGGCTGTTATGGCGCTTGCAAAGGAACTTAAAAAGCTTGAAGATGAGAAGTAATACTATCCGCTTGGCAATCTCGCCATGCCCGAACGATACCTTTATGTTCGATGCTATTATCAATCGTCGCATCGATCTCGATGGCTTCGATGTTGAGGTTACATACCTTGATATCGAGCAGCTTAACGCCGCAGCGATGGAGCGACGATATGATGTTACGAAGTGTAGCACGGCAATACTACGCGCTGTGGGTGAGCGCTATACGCTTTTTGATAGCGGCTCGGCACTTGGTCGCGGTAATGGTCCGCTATTGGTGCGTCGTAAGGGTGAGACAACCCCTCTGAAGCGTATTGCAGTACCTGGTGAGCATACCACAGCAAATAGACTTGTGGGCAGGCTCTTTCCCGAGATTGAGGAGCGTGTGCCCATGCTCTTTTCGGATATTGCCGAGGCTGTGGAGCGTGGTGAGTTTGATGGTGGCGTCTTGATTCACGAGGGTAGGTTTGTCTATCAGCGTCGTAACTTGGAACTCGTTGCCGACCTCGGTTTGGAGTGGGAGGCACGAATGGGACTACCACTTCCGTTAGGCTCTATCATTGCATCTAAGACGTTGGATGAGGAGACGCGAGTGCGCTTCGAGCGCCTGCTCCGTAGGAGTATAGAGTATGCCTTCGCTAATCCCATGGCCTCGCGCGAGTTTATCAAGGAGCATGCCCAGGAGTTGGAGGATGAGGTTATAGAGAAGCATATCGCGCTGTTTGTCAACGACTACTCTGTGACTCTGGGTGACGAGGGTCGTCGCGCTGTTGAGGCGCTATTAGAATAGAAAGGATAGTGATAATAAGGAAATTAGAGAGTTTAGCATTAGGCTAAGCTCTCTTTTTTTGTGTAATATGTGTTGTGTGCGGAGGAGATTCTTCACTTTGTTCAGAATGACAGTGCACGATGTTTTTGATTTTAGTGGAGCAGATTTGGTTTTTCACAATAAAAAATCCCCGTACTACTTTCATGTCAGAGTGGTGCAGTAGTGGCGCTGATATGAAGAAGCCCCGGATGGGTAGTACTTGCGTACGTCCCATTCGGGGCTTTGATTGAAGCGTCGCTAATGCGCCGCTATCACATGAAAGGTATTAGATGATACCCTGCTCAAGCATAGCCTGTGCAACCTTCATGAAACCTGCGATGTTAGCACCCTTAACATAGTTAACAGAGCCATCAGCCTGAGTACCGAACTCAACGCA
>JAZRAT010000078.1:0-10653 GCA_045634725.1 Alistipes sp.
TTTGCTCGTGTTGCGCAATTTTTTGTATCTTTGGTAAAAATTTGTGACTATGGCAAAGTTTATCGTAGAGGGCGGTCATCGCCTAAAGGGAGAGATAAGACCTCAAGGTGCAAAGAATGAGGCACTTCAAATTATATGCGCTGCGCTTTTGACCAAGGAGCGCGTGGTACTGCACAATGTCCCCATCATCGCCGATGTGATGCAGCTCTTGGAGCTTATGTCGCGCATGGGTGTAAAGGTGGAGCGTCTGTCGGACGATGACTTCGCGTTGCAGGCCGACGAGATTAATCTCGACTATTTGCGCTCGTCAGACTACCACAAGCGTTGCCGTAAGTTGCGCGGCTCGGTGATGATGATTGGTCCGCTGTTGACCCGCTTCGGCGTGGGCTTCATGCCTAAGCCCGGTGGCGATAAGATTGGTCGTAGGCGCCTCGATACGCACTTCCTCGGCTTCCAAAAGCTCGGTGCAGACTTCAACTTCGACGTTAGCGACGAGTTCTACACCGTTGAGGCAAAGCGTCTTAAGGGTACATATATGCTCTTGGATGAGGCCTCAGTAACGGGTACTGCCAACATCGTTATGGCGGCAGTGTTGGCTGAGGGTCGCACCACAATCTATAACGCTGCGTGCGAGCCCTACTTGCAGCAGTTGTGTAAGATGCTTAACCGCATGGGTGCCAAGATTTCGGGTATCGCTTCGAACCTCTTGGTTATCGATGGCGTGGAGTCGTTGGGTGGCACGGAGCATACCATGCTTCCCGATATGATTGAGGTGGGTAGCTTCATCGGTATGGCGGCTATGACACGCTCGGAGCTTACCATTAAGAATGTATCGTACGAGAACCTCGGCATCATCCCCCAGCAGTTTGCTCGCATGGGCATCCGCTTTGAGCAGCGTGGTGACGATATTTTCATTCCTCAGCAGGAGAACTATAGCATCGAGAGCTTCATTGATGGCTCTATTATGACCATTGCCGATGCTCCATGGCCAGGTCTTACACCCGATTTGTTGTCAATCTTCTTGGTCGTAGCGACACAGGCTAAGGGTGCTGTGCTCATCCACCAGAAGATGTTCGAGAGCCGTTTGTTCTTCGTCGATAAGCTCATCGATATGGGTGCGCAGATTATCTTGTGTGACCCCCACCGTGCTACGGTCATCGGTCACAACCACGAGCATTCGTTGCGTGCCGCGAATATGACATCGCCCGATATCCGCGCAGGTGTGGCACTGTTGATTGCTGCTATGAGCGCTGAGGGTACAAGTACCATCCAGAATATCGAGCAGATTGACCGTGGCTATCGTGATATCGACAAGCGCCTTAACGCTCTTGGAGCGCGTATCACTCGACTTGACGAGTAGTCAACAATTAGTAATGAGGGTATTACCTCTTGATAAGTTTAATTAGAAAAATTAGGTACAGGTAGAATAAATGTTTTTGGAGAATAATAAGCATAAGGGGTGGATTGAGGTCATTTGTGGCTCGATGTTTTCGGGTAAGACCGAGGAGCTCATCCGCCGTATGAAGCGTGCGCAGTTCGCAAACCTTAAGGTCGAGATCTTTAAGCCGTCTATCGATGTGCGCTACTCGGAGGAGGAGGTTGTGTCGCACGACGCTAATGCCATTCAGTCTACGCCCGTGGAGTCGGCGCAGAACATCCTGCTCATGACATCGGATGTCGATGTCGTGGGTATCGATGAGGCGCAGTTCTTCGATGAGGGTATCGTCGATGTATGTCGCCAGTTGGCAAATAGTGGTGTCCGTGTCATCGTTGCGGGCCTCGATATGGACTATAAGGGTGTGCCTTTTGGCCCTATGCCCGCGCTTATGGCTACTGCGGAGTATGTGACTAAGGTGCACGCCATCTGTGTTCGCTGTGGCGACCTGGCACACCACTCACACCGCCTTACGACTGACGATAAGCAGGTTGTGCTGGGTGCTCAGGATACATATCAGCCCATCTGTCGCCACTGCTTCAACGAGCTTACTAACAAGTAATTCAATATGCTAAAGAATGTTGAGAAGTGTGTTGAGGTACTCCGCGCTGGAGGCCTCATCCTCTATCCCACCGACACGGTGTGGGGCATCGGTTGTGACGCTACGAACGAGGAGGCTGTGGCTAAGGTCTATGCCTTGAAGCGCAGCGAGGAGAAGACCTCGATGTTGTGCCTTATGCGCGATGCCGATATGATTGTGCGCTATGTGAATAAGGCCCCAGGCATCGCCTTCGAGGTTATGGAGCTCTCGGATAAGCCCTTGACAGCCATTTTGCCAGGTGCTGTGGGTGTTGCCAAGAACCTTATCCCCGAGGCTGAGACCCTCGGTGTGCGCATCCCGCGGCATGAGTTCTGTCAGGCTTTGTTGCGTAAGTTTGGTAAGCCCATTGTCTCTACTTCGGCAAACATCTCGGGCGAGCCCACGGCAAAGCGCTTGAAGGATGTCGACGAGGCTATCATCAAGGGTGTGGACTATGTTGTGCACCCACGCTTGGAGGGCAAGCCCACGCTCAAACCTAGCTCTATTATTGCCTTTGGCGAAGGTGGCGAGGTTGAGATTATTAGAAGCTAACGACTATGGCAGAGAGACTTATAACACCCATACAGAAGCGTTTCTCGGATGTAGACTCATTCATGCATGTCAATAACATCTGGCAGCAGAGCTACTTCGATATGGGTAAGACGGAGTTTTATACAAGGGTGCTAGGTGTTACGGGCGTCTTCGATAAGTTGCGCATCATTACCGCCTCAACGCATACTGACTACATTGGTCAGGTGCGCTTGACAGACGATATTGTTGTTACGACCGACGTATCGCGCCTCGGAAATAAGAGTATGACCCTGCACCAGTGCATCGTGTGTGGCGATAGGGTGCTCACGGAGAGCTCGTCTGTAATGGTGGCCTTCGACTTTGAGACTCAGCAGACGGTGCAGATACCCGATGAGTGGCGTGAGAAGTTGAACCCCTATCTTAACGAGAAATAATCTGCGTTATATAAGTAAAAATAAAGGACTGCTTTTGGGCAGTCCTTTATTTATTTATGCTTGATGCTTTTCGATTAGATCTCGGGCATAGGCTCACCGTCAAGGTCGATAACATATGTCAACCAACCCATATCGGTGTTAGTGATACCGAGGATCTTGCGACCATCAGCCGATGCACCGATAGTGATAACGCCATCCTGAATGTAGTCGCCGAGAATGAAGTTGTGCTCGTCGATCAACCAGTCTACGATAGGAGTCTGTGTCTCGGGATCGTTCACTACATCAACAACATAAGATGTTGTACCCAAGTAGAAGGGAACATCGTTAAGGAATGCGATGCCATCGTCTGTCATTGCAGTTACAGAGCCGTTGAAGCACTTGCCCTCGAATGTTGTAAGCTCTTTAGTCTCGAGGTTGTAGCATGCGGGGAGTGCCACCTCACCACCACCCTCGGGGTATGTCTTAGCAACGCTGTAGATATACTTGCCGTTAGGAGTCATGTGCACCTGAGTGTCACCGAATGAGAGTGTGGGGCGGTACTCGCTGTCGTACTCGAATACGGGGTATGTGAATGTTGAGTACTCATCCTCCCAAAGAACTGCCATCATAGCATAACCCTGCTCGCAACCTACAATCTTGCGCTCGGGGCTAACGCCATAAGGAGCTATTGCGCCCACGCCATAGAGCGTGTCACCAGCCTCGAGAACGATAATGCGATCCTTAATAACATCGTATGCGAAGGGAACGATAGTGTCGTACATCTTGCCATAGTAAGAGTTCTCATCGTACTCCCACCACCAACCAACTGCGAACAAACCGTCAGGTGTTACAGCCTGGAATGAGCTCATGTCTGACTTGGTAAGCTCGCTGAGGTCAACCTTGATAGACTTGCCGTAGATGTACAACGCAGCCTCACCGCTCTGGCTATCCTCGTATGTAGCACCTACGATGATGCCATCGTCAGCAACATCCAAGCAGTCGAAGTTCTCGATCATTGTGATCTCGTCGGTCTGAAGGTCGATAATCATACCCTGGCGGTCGAAGCAACCTACAACATAGCGGCCGTTATCCGAGATTGCAGTCGCTGTAGCGTTGTTCTGAGGATACCACTCGCGGTATACGGGTACCTTACGCTCGGCGATTGTAACGCTCTGTGTTGCAACCTTAGAGTTCTTCTTGGCGTCAGTAGAGATTGCCTGAAGGTTTACAGTGTACTCTGTGTTCCACTTAAGGCCGTCGAAGCGGTGAACGAGCTTGTCGGTCTTAACTGGCTCCTCGTCGTTGAGCCAAATCTGGTAGTAAGCCGCGCCATCTACAGCGATCCAGCTTACGGTGATTGAGTTCTCGTTGGCGTTAGCGCTGAACTCAGGAGTCTTAAGTCCGTTACCAACGGGCTCGGTTGTCTCGTTGCCACAAGCGATTGCGAGGATTGCCATCGCAGCAACAACGAAGCCTTTGAATAGGTTTTTCATAAGTTTAAAATATTTTAATGTGTTCATTTATTCGTGGGAATAACACGCAAAGATACATAAATATTTTAATGTTGCAATATGGTGAGCCCTTTTTTGCTGACTATCAGCATTTATGATGGTGGATGGTGGTTGTGTGAAAATGTAATTTTGGTTAGCGACTCATCGTTTGAAATGCCCCATTCGGGTCTAAAATCATGCAGTCGGGTAAATTTTGAGGTCTCTATTTCGGTATGTCGGATATTTATGCTAACTTTGCAATGTAGTGTGCGTATGCGTACGCGCGTATGCACGGCGATTTATATAGATGGGAGATTAGTAATTTTACAATAAAAACATTTACAATGAAAAGATTTCATTCTCTTTTGATGATGCTTTTGGCAGTCATCCTTGTGGTAGGATGTGGAGAGGATCCCGGTATGATTCTGCCTCCTAACCCCAATCCCGTTAACCCCAATCCTCCAGCTCCCGAGCCTGGTGATTTGCCCCTTATCTCTACAGATCCCGCCTTCGTAACGGAGGCTATGACCGAGGATATCGTTGTTATCCTCAACACCAAGGGCACTGCAGCCGATGGCTTCAAGGGTGAGTTGTATGCTCACACAGGTGTGCTAACCGACAAGAGCACATCAAATGGCGACTGGAAGTATGTGCTTGCAGATTGGGGCAAGAACATCCCCGAGTGTAAGCTTGAGCGTGTGGATGATAACCTCTGGCACTACACAATCAAGGGTGGTGTCCACGCATGGTATGGTGTTCCCGATAGCGAGAAGGTTACTCACATCGCCTTTGTGTTCCGCTCGGCTGACTCTACAATTGAGGTTAAGGATAATGGCGCAGATATCTTTGTTGAGTTGGCTACCGAGGGCCTCTCTGTAAAGATTATCTCTCCCGCACATGGCGCAATCCTTCAGGTTGGCCAGGAGTACACCGTGCAGGTTCAGCAGCAGGCGGCTACAAACGTTAAGCTCTACAAAAACGATACTCCCGTAGCGGAGACTGGTAGCGCAACACTCTCATACACTTATGCTCCCACCGAGCCTGAGGATGTAGTATTCAAGGCCGTAGCAACCGATGGTACTGCAACCGTTGAGGAGAGTGTAAGCGTAGCAGTTTTGGGTGAGACCGAGAGCGCTGCACGCCCCGCAGATGTTGACAATGGCGTGAACATTAACGGTAACGAGGCTACATTCGTGCTCTTCGCCCCTGGTAAGAAGTCTGTAGTGTTGCTCGGTGACTTCAACGAGTATGCCCCCTCTAACGAGGCTATGATGAAGAGAGATGGCGACTACTTCTGGATTACAATCTCTGGCCTCGAGGAGGGCGTTGAGTATGGCTACCAGTACCTCGTAGATGGTACAATCAAGATTGGTGACCCCTATGCAACAAAGATTCTCGACCCATGGAACGACAAGTGGATTGATGCTTCGGTATATCCCAATCTCAAGGAGTACCCCGCAGAGTACACTTCAGATATTGTATCGGTGTTCGAGCTCAACCCCGCAGAGTTCACTTGGACAGCAACATCATACGAGCGCCCCGCGGAGAACTCATTGGCTATCTACGAGTTGCTCATCCGTGACTTTACCGAGGAGGGCTCAATCAATGCCGTAACGGAGAAGCTCGATTACCTCGAGACTTTGGGTGTTAACGCTATTGAGCTTATGCCTATCCACGAGTTCGACGGTAACGACTCATGGGGTTACAACCCATGCTTCTTCTTCGCTGCCGACAAGGCTTACGGTACCGAGGAGGCATACAAGACCTTTATTGACGAGTGTCACAAGCGCGACATCGCAGTTATCGTAGATGTTGTGTTCAACCACGCTACAGGCCAGCACCCCTACGCTAAGATGTGGTGGGATAGCGGTGCAAACAAGACACTCTCGACAAACCCCTTCTTCAATGTTGACGCGCCACACAATTGGAGCGTATTCCACGACTTCAACCACACATATAGCGAGACTGTAGCATATATTGACGATGTGTTGGAGTACTGGATGGAGGAGTACAACGTCGATGGCTTCCGCTTCGACCTTACCAAGGGCTTCGTGCAGAACCCATCTAACTACGATGCAGGTGGCTACTCAGCACAGCGTATCGGCATCTTGAAGCACTACGCCGAGACTATCCGTGCCGTAGACGAGGATGCATACATCATCTTTGAGCACTTCTGCGACCAGAGCGAGGAGACCGAGCTCTACAACTCTGTAGGCGCACTCTGCTGGAACAACAACCAGCGCAATGGCTACAAGCAGTCGGTACTCGGCTTCTCGGGTAGTAGCTTCGCTGACTTCAAGAAGGGTCGCATCAACAACATCGAGACTCACGATGAGGAGCGTATCGCCTACGACGCTACAAAGTATGCGCAGTCTTGGGCAAAGCCTTGGAACGTGCTCACAAAGCGCTTGCAGGCAGTCTACGCCTTCCACTTCCTCACTCCTTACCCCAAGATGATGTGGCAGTTTGGTGAGCTCGGCTACGACGTATCTATCGAGGAGAATGGCCGTACTGGTCGCAAGCCCGTACGCTGGAACTACTACGAGGATGCTGACCGCCGTGCCCTCTACGATGCTATGTCAAAGATTATCTCTTGGCGTACCGACCACGAGGAGTACTATGGTCAGAATGAGGTAGCGGTACACACTTGGAGCGTTGGTGATGGTAACATGGGTGGCAAGACCCTCGTGATGGATAAGGTTATCGTTGTAGCAAACTTCAACAATGCTGAGTCTACAACAACCATCAATAACCCCAACCCTGGCCAGTGGACAAACCTTATGACTGGCGAGAAGGTAGAGGTAGGTGCATCACACGCATTCACTTTGGGTGCAAGCGATTACATCGTATTGGTACGAGAGTAATATACAATATTGTTATGGGGTTACAACATTGGGTGGTAGCCCCATATTAACTCTACGAAAGCATGAAACGTACTATTATAGACTTGTTTGAGGAGTCGGTAGCCAAGTATGGCGACAAGGAGTTCCTCTTGGAGAAGCACAACGGCAAGTTTGAGCCAACATCCTATGCCCAGACCAAGGTTGAGGCATTGAAGACGGGTGCGGGCCTTGCAGCCATCGGCATCAAGCCTGGCGACCGTGTCTCTATCCTTGCCGAGGGTTGTAACAACTGGATTATCTCGGAGCTCGGCCTCTTGTATGCGGGTGCTGTGAGTGTGCCTCTCTCGATTAAGTTGGAGGAGGCTAACGACCTCTTGTTCCGCTTGCGTCACGCAGATGTTAAGGCGCTCTTCGTGTCGAAGAACCAGTTGCCCAAGGTCTCGAAGATTGTTGACCAGTTGCCCGACCTTGAGCATATCATCGTGTGGGGTGATGTGGAGAGCGACCTCGCCATTGCCGAGACCCTCGAGGCGCTTAAGGCGTGCGGTGAGCAGTATCTTGTGGAGCACGAGGAGGAGTTTCTGGCTATCGGTCGTGCGCTCCAGAATGACGACTACGCAACCATCACCTACACCTCAGGCACTACGGCAGACCCCAAGGGCGTGGTGCTCACACACCGCAACTATACGGCTAACGTTGAGCAGGCACTATCGGTGGTATCTATCCCATCTACATGGCGCACGCTTATCATCCTGCCCCTCGACCACTGCTTCGCACATGTCGTAGGCTTCTACATCATGATTGCATGCGGTGCCTCGGTGGCTACTACGGAGGTGGGTCGCACACCCATGGAGACACTCAAGAATATACCTATTAATATAAAGGAGGTGCGCCCACACTTTTTGCTCTCTGTTCCCGCGTTGGCGAAGAACTTCCGCAAGAACATCGAGACCACAATCCGCAAAAAGGGCAAATCGACAGAGCGCCTCTTCAACTTTGCGCTTAAGACATCGTACGCCTACCAGGCCGATGGCTACTCAAAGGGTAAGGGCTTGCGCTGGATGTTAAAGCCCCTCGTGGCGCTCTTCGATATGATTCTATACTCTAAGGTGCGCGAGGCATTTGGTGGCGAGTTACAGTTCTTCATCGGTGGCGGTGCGCTCCTCGATAGCGAGCTTCAGCGCTTCTTCTACGCTATCGGCATTCCCATGTTCCAGGGCTACGGTCTCTCGGAGGCCACTCCCGTAATATCTACTAATGCACCCTCGAAGCGTAACCACCGCTTCGGCTCATCGGGTCGCCTTGTGCAGCCCCTCGAGATTAAGATTCTCGATGACGAGGGTCGCGAGCTCCCCGTAGGTCAGAAAGGCGAGATTGTTATCAAGGGCGAGAATGTCATGGCGGGATACTGGAAGAACCCAGAGTCTACGGCCGACACCGTACGTAATGGTTGGTTGCATACGGGCGACATGGGCTACATGTCCGAGGATAACTTCCTCTACGTCTTGGGTCGCTTCAAGAGCCTCCTCATCTCGAGTGATGGCGAGAAGTACAGCCCCGAGGGTATGGAGGAGGCGATGGTGGATAAGTCGCCATATATCGACCAGATCATCGTATACAACAACCAGAGCCCCTATACTATTGCTCTTGCCGTGCCCTCAAAGGAGAATCTTAACCGCATCCTTCAGGAGCGTGGCATCGAGGGTGAGGCGCGCTATGCCGAGGCGGCGAAGATTATCGCTGCGGAGGTGGCAAAGTATCGCACCGGTGGCGCTTATGCTGACGAGTTCCCCGACCGCTGGGTGCCCGCCGTTGTGGCGATTGCTGACGAGGCATTCACCGAGCAGAACGGCCTTGTGAATAGCACCATGAAGATTGTGCGCAACAAGGTTGAGAAGCACTTTGCCGAGGCCATTGCCTACGCCTACACTCCCGAGGGTAAGGCTGTGGATAATGCCAAGAACCTTTCCGCCTTAAAGAAAATTTTGGGCTAAGGCGATAGTTGCTCCGTGCAATAATTGTAATGCGGATAGGTCTTCCTATCCGCATCCTTTTTTGTCCACATCGTGAAACAAAAAGAGCCCTGCCGAAGCAGAGCTCTCAATATATAGGGTATACCCTAAGCAATCAATTAGCCGAGGATCTCGAGCATCTTGATAGCTGCAGTTGCAACGGGAGTACCAGGGCCGAAGATTGCCGCAGCACCATCCTTATACAACTGATCGTAGTCCTGTGCGGGGATAACACCACCTACTACAACTACGATATCCTCGCGGCCCAACTTCTTGAGCTCTGCGATGATCTGGGGAACGAGGGTGAGGTGACCCGCTGCAAGTGATGATACACCAACAACGTGTACGTCGTTCTCAACAGCCTGCTTTGCAGCCTCCTCGGGAGTCTGGAACAAAGGACCCATATCTACGTCGAAGCCGAGGTCTGCATAACCTGTAGCAACAACCTTAGCACCACGGTCGTGACCATCCTGGCCCAACTTAGCGATCATAATACGGGGCTGACGGCCCTCCTTCTTTGCAAAGTCAGCACACATCTGCTTTGCCTTCTCGAATGCTGAATCTGATTTCACCTCTGCTGAATATACACCTGAGTTCAAACGAATAACTGCCTTGTAGCGACCTACGATCTTCTCGCAAGCGTCAGAGATCTCACCGAGTGATGCGCGAACCTTAGCTGCCTCAACTGCCAATGCGAGCAAGTTGCCCTCACCTGTGCGTACGCACTCAGTGATAGCTGCCAATGCTGCCTCAACAGCTGCGTTGTCACGGTTAGCACGCAACTCCTGCAAACGCTTAACCTGGCTCTCACGAACTGCTGTGTTGTCTACAGCCAAGATGTCGATAGGTGCCTCCTTCTCCAAACGATACTCGTTAACGCCGATGATAGTCTCAACGCCTGAGTCGATACGAGCCTGCTTACGTGCAGCAGCCTCCTCGATGCGGAGCTTAGGAATACCTGTCTCGATAGCCTTTGCCATACCACCAAGCTGCTCGATCTCCTGGATGTGACCCCAAGCCTTGTGAGCGATCTCGTGTGTAAGAGCCTCTACATAGTATGAACCTGCCCAAGGATCGGCTGAACGACATACGTTAGTCTCCTCCTGGATGTAGATCTGTGTGTTACGAGCGATACGAGCTGAGAAGTCAGTAGGAAGTGCGATAGCCTCATCCAAAGCGTTGGTGTGCAATGACTGAGTGTGACCCAAAGCTGCACCCATAGCCTCGATAGCTGTACGTGCTACGTTGTTGAATGGATCCTGCTCGGTGAGTGACCAACCTGAAGTCTGTGAGTGAGTACGCAATGCCAAAGACTTAGGATTCTTAGGCTCGAACTGCTTAACGATCTT
>JAZRAT010000079.1:0-21122 GCA_045634725.1 Alistipes sp.
GTAGATGTCGAAAGACATGCCGAGGCGGCGGAACGACTTCTCGATAATCTCGTGGTAGCGGTCTACAACCTGCTGGGGTGTGATACCCTCCTTCTTTGCCTTGATTGTGATGGGCACACCGTGCTCATCGCTACCGCACACTGAGATTACGTCGTGACCCTTCAGGCGAAGGTAACGTGTATAGATATCCGAGGGCACATATACACCTGCCAAGTGGCCGATGTGAACAGGGCCATTGGCATAGGGCAGTGCCGAGGTAATAAGATAACGCTTGTACTCTTTGCTCATATTATAGCTTTGTTTCTTTATCTAAATCGTTGACGCTTGGCGAGTAAGCATACTCCATGCTACACACCAACGCATATTACGAAACAAAGGTAATAAAAATAATGTAAAGATAGCCTCTTTCGTGCGAGTTTTTTACAACGATTTTGCCTCCTCGGCGCATGAGTGGCTACTCACGACATCGACCACGAGCAACTCGCTGTGCGTGCCGATGCGGAAGGGAGGACCCCAGAGCGAGAGTCCCGTCATGACATAGGCATGCGTATTTCCCCACTTGCGGTAGCCGTGACTCTGCTCGAAGAGGTGGTCGGTGAGGATGTTTAGAGGGAAGACCTGACCGCGGTGTGTGTGCCCCGAGAGGTGGAGGTCTACGCCACTTTTATGGCTTTCTGCAATGGCATTGGGTTGATGGTCAAGCACAATCTTAAAGCTCGCATTGTCGCCCTTCGCGAGCAGGGAGTCGAGGCTTGCACGACGCGGGTTCTGCCTGTCGTCACGGCAGACTATTTCCACTCCGACTAATGGTCTTGCCACGTTATCCGAGAGCAGTTGTACAGGCGTAGTTTTTAGGTAGTTACGACACTCTTCTATGCCACTTATATACTCATGATTTCCCGCCGTCATGTAGATGCCGTAGCGAGCCTCAACACGCTCAAATTCGCGACACATATCTGCGCTCTCTACAGGCAGAATTGAATTATCTATGAGGTCGCCAACGATAACTACCATATCAGGATTTTCGTTATTTATAATTGAGACATAGCGCGCCAAATCCTCACGCGTAGTGCCACGTCCGAGGTGCACATCGCTGATGGCAACAAGGCGCAGACGACCTCCCTCGATGGGTTTATCCGTCTCTATGGTGATATGCTCCACGCGCGGGTTACGATAGTTGATATACCCCGCAACGAGCACCGCCAGCGTCAAACCCAAGGCGTACCACACGCCATGGTGGAACGAGGGCCACACCCAATGCGCAAGGTCGGCAACAACAAGCGCCACCGCCATATAGAGCGTAAAGAGCAACCACGACGTGCCCACGACATGGAGCGTGCGATGCAGAAACTCTGGCATTGCCACATTGCGCAGGCCGAACGACACAAACATACCGCACGCGGCAAGCCAATAAAGCACACCAAACGCCACGCGCAGCCACATGGGCATAAGACCCATAGCCTGCATGAGCCTAAAGAAGATATAGAAATTGGCACCCAGATAGAGTGCCAATGTTCCTAAAAGCATGAGTATCATATATATACTACATTAAGGTCTTGCTATGCCACGACGCTCGGCCTCCTCCTCCATAAGGCGATAGGCAGCATCGTAGTCGTTGGGGATGACGCCATCGAGGATAGCATTCTTAATCACCTCCTTAATCTCGCCCACAACGCTCGAGGGCGGCAACTGATAGGTCTTCATGATGATGTCGCCCGTGATGGGTGGCTGGAAGTTACGCACCCTGTCTCTCTCCTCCAGGTCGCGCATCTTCTGGCGCACGAGCTCGAAGTTTTTGAGGTATTGGCGCACCTTGCTATCTATACCCGAGGTGATGTCGGCCTCGCAGAGCAACATCAGACTCTCCACATCGTCACCCGCCTCAAAGAGCAGACGGCGCACAGCAGAGTCCGTAACCAAATCCTCCGAGAGCACGATAGGTCTCATGTGAAGGAATACCATCTTCTGCACAAAGCGCATAGGCTCATTCAGCGGCAGGCGCAAACGACGGAAGAGCTGTGGTATCATCTTCGAGCCCACTGCCTCATGCTGGTGGAAGGTCCAACCCATGCGGGGGTCATATGCCTTGGTCTGAGGCTTGCCAATATCGTGCAAGAGTGCCGCCCAACGCAACCATAGGTCGTCGCTACGCTTGGCGAGGTTGTCGAGCACCTTCATCGTGTGCTCGAAGTTATCTTTGTGAGCATGCTTGCCTCGGCGCTCCACACCCGCCATGCGGTCGAGCTCCGGAAGCACATACTTCAACAATCCCGAAGTACGCATCAGCGTAAGGCCTATAGATGGCACGGGCGATGCGAGTATCTTGTTGAGCTCCACGGCGATACGCTCCTTGGTGATGATGTTTATGCGCTCCGCTTGACGCGCTATGCCATCGAAGGTATCGTCGTCGATGTCGAAGCCCAACTGCGAGGCAAACCTCACAGCACGCATCATGCGCAAGGGGTCATCCGAGAATGTCTTATCGGGCTCACATGGGGTGCGGATGATGCAGTCTTCGAGGTCCTCCATGCCACCAAATGGGTCCACCAACTCGCCAAACCTATCCCCGTTGATGCACCACGCCATGGCGTTGATAGTGAAATCTCTGCGACGCTGGTCGTCCTCCAATGTGCCAGGCTCGACGATGGGGTTGCGCGACTCGCGGCGGTAGCTCTCCTTGCGGGCACCCACGAACTCAACCTCCACATCACGCCAGCGCACCATGGCCGTGCCATATGTCTTGTAGACCGCAACCTTGGCGCCACCAAGCTCCTTGGCCAGAGCCTCGGCAACATCCACACCGCTACCCACGACCACGACATCGATATCCGACGAGGGGCGGTGCAGGTAGTAGTCGCGGACATAGCCTCCCACGGCATAGGCCTCCAGGCCCATGCGGTCAACAATACGCGATATCTGCTTAAATATAGGGTTACTTAATGGCATATTTACTCTTTCTCACCACTCATTGCGCGGCTGATGCAACGCTGATAGATGCCAACGGTATTCTCCAAGCCCCAGTAGAGGGCGTCGCTGATGAGGGCGTGACCGATAGATACCTCATCCACCCATGGAATGCGCTCGATGAAGTACTGCAAATTCTCGGTGTTGAGGTCGTGACCGGCATTCAGGCCAAGACCCACACGGCGTGCCTCCTCCGCTGCTGCAACATAGGGAGCAATGGCAGCCTCACGGTCCGCAGCATAGCCCGCAGCGTATGCCTCGGTGTAGAGCTCCACGCGGTCTGCGCCACACTCCTTAGCCGCGGTAACCATCTCTACCACAGGGTCTACGAAGATTGAAACGCGGATGCCCTTGCGGTGGAAACGCTCGGCCATAGCCTTCAAAAAGTCGCGGTTGCGAATGGTATCCCAGCCAGCCGATGAGGTGATAGCATCCTCGGCATCGGGAACGAGGGTTACCTGTGCGGGGCATACCTCCTCAACGAGCTCGCAGAAGCTCTCGATGGGGTTACCCTCGACGTTCAACTCCGTAGCGATATTGGCCTTGAGCTCGCGAACATCCGAGTAGCGGATATGGCGAGCATCGGGGCGGGGATGTACGGTGATGCCATCGGCACCAAAGCGCTCGATGTCGAGCGCAGCCTTCAACAAATTAGGCATATTGCCACCACGCGAGTTGCGCACGACGGCAATCTTATTAATATTTACACTAAGCTTTGTCATAATTCTCAATCTTTGTTGCAATAAATTGGGGCACAAGTGTTGTATCCTCAAATCGATTTATTATCTTTGCGATAGCAAAGTTACGATTTTTTTTAGTTCCGAGCAATGAACATTATACTTTTTTCTCGTAAGCAGGTAAAACATAACGCCGAGCAGCTGCGCACGATACTTCGCGAAATCGAGCGCTACGCTATGGATTATGTTGTTAATGAGGACCTTGCAGCAGCCATTGAGAGCCTCACCGACATACGCATCGAGCCATCACATCTTTTTAGTGGCAAGCCACAAGCAACGGGCGACGACGTTATGATTACCTATGGTGGCGACGGCACACTCCTCGAGGGTGTGGCATTGCTCCCCGCAGACAACATCCCCGTCGTGGGCATCAACTGCGGGCGCCTCGGCTATCTCACTGCCGACGATGGCCAAGGCATCAAGGAACTTTTTGACGCCATTGCCGAGCGACGCCTGCGCTACGAGGAGCGACTGATGCTCACAACAGAGGGTATGCCCCAGGAGTGCTTTGCCCTCAACGAGATATGCATACACCGCTACGGCGCCTCTATGATTTCGGTGGAGACGCTAATCAACGATAACTATGTGGCGACATACCATGGCGATGGTCTCGTCGTGGCAACACCCACAGGCTCAACAGCATACTCACTGAGTGCCGGTGGCCCCATTGTCGACCCCATGTGTCGCTGTTTTGTGCTCTCACCCATTGCTCCACACAACCTCACGATGCGCCCCGTGGTCATCCCCGACAGTAGCATCGTGACACTACGCATAAGCTCACGCGGCGGCGAGGCACACCTCTCTGCCGATAACAACACCTACACCCTCAACGATGGTGCCGAGGTCAAGGTGCGCTTAGCATCCAAAAGGGTCATTCTCGCCATGCCACACAATAATACGTTCTACGACACGTTAAGAGAAAAGATGATGTGGGGCGTAGACAAACGATAGATTTATAGACCCTTATACGCCCATATTCTCGGCAATATAACCAATTCATAATCTGCACATTAGCACACCATACGCGCTCGTGCGTGAAAAATATTGTGGATAATGTGTTGCAAATTGTGGATTTTATTGCTTAAATTTGCAAGATAATATGAGCGAAAAGAGATCTATACCAAAGCATGTTGCCATCATCATGGATGGTAATGGTCGCTGGGCTAAGCAACGAGGCTTGGAGCGCCATGAGGGACACATCGCCGGAGCAGAGGCGGTGAGTGCCGTTGTGCGTGCTGCTGCCAAGACGGGTGTCGACTACGTCACACTCTACACCTTCTCGACAGAGAACTGGGGTCGCCCCGAGGCAGAGATAAACGCCATCATGGAGCTCTTCTGCCACATGGTAGCGAGTCGTGCCGAGGAGCTTGCCGAGCAGGGTGTGAGGGTCAAGATTATGGGTGAGCGCTCACGCTTCGCGGAGAAGGTACTCTCGAAAATCGAACAGATTGAGAAGACCACAGCCCAGGGCAAGCGCCTGACGCTTATCTTAGCATTCAACTACTCGTCGCGCCGCGAGATGCTCCTTGCAACACAGGCCATCGCACGCCGTGTAGCAGCGGGCGAAATCAGGGTTGAGGATATCGATGAGGCTATGTTCTCTGCTTCGCTTATGACAGCTGACGTTCCCGATCCCGACCTCATCATCCGCACAAGTGGTGAGTATCGCCTGAGTAACTTCCTGCTATGGCAGGCGTCATACTCGGAGCTATACTTCCCCGAGGTGTTATGGCCCGACTTTGGTGAGGAGGATTTTAACCGTGCCCTTCAGATGTATGCAGGCCGCGAGCGCCGATACGGATTGGTCACAGACAAAGAGAAATAATAGATGAGACTATTCAAAATATGTTTGATAGCCCTTGTGGCACTGTTCTCGACAGCATTTGTTGCCGAGGCGCAGCAGCGCAATGCTCGCTACACCCTTGGCGACATCTCGAATAACGAGATTTCCGACTCGGTAGATTTCGACCTCAACGCCCCAATGCTCACCGAGGGCGATGGCAAGCTATATCACATCCGCAAGATCAACCTCCACGGCGTGAAGTACCTCAACCACGACATCCTTAAGTCGTCGGCAGGATTGCAGGAGGGCGACTCGGTATACTTGCCCAGCAAGTTCATCTCTAACGCCATGGTACGCCTCTGGGCACCCCGCTACTTCTCCGACATTCAGATTGGCGCAACTATCGAGGGTGACTCTCTCGACCTCGAGGTATTCCTTAAGGAGCGTGCCCGCATTCTGAACTGGACAATCACGGGCGTATCGAAGTCCAAGTCGAAGGATTTGCAGGATGAGGTGCTCAAGTTGCGCCGTAACACCGAGCTCTCGGATTATGTCATCGACAAGAACGTGAAGCTCATCAAGGAGCACTACGCCGAGAAGGGTTTTCTTACCTGCGAAGTCGATGTGCGCATTACGAACGACTCGGTATATGAGCAGTGCGTAAACGTAAACTTCGACATTGACCGTGGCCCCAAAGTGCGTGTCGGCGTGATTAACTTCGAGGGTAACGACAACTTTGAGGATAAGCGCCTGCGCCGCACATTCAAGAAGACACACCAGAAGAGCGTACTCTTCTTCCAGAACCGCAAGCTCATCGAGGAGGACTACGAGGCAGACAAGGAGCTTCTCCTGGACTTCTACAACTCGCGAGGCTTCCGCAATGCCACAATCCTCAGCGACTCTATCTACTACATTGACGACGAGACCCTCGGCGTAGACATCAAGCTCTCGGAGGGTAACAAATACTACATCCGCAACATCAACTGGGTGGGTAACTCGGTTTACACCACCGAGCAGCTCGAGACCATGTTCGGCGTGCAGAGTGGCGACGTCTACGACAAGAAGTCTATGCACAAGCGCCTCGGCATCGGCAAGGAGATGAACCCCGAGGAGATGTCCATATCGTCGCTCTACAACAACAACGGCTACCTCATGTCGCAGATCGAGCCCGCGGAGATTATCGTGGGTCCCGACTCTCTCGACCTCGAGATTCGCATCTTCGAGGGTAAGCCCTTCACCATTAACGAGGTGGGCATCTCGGGTAATGTGCGTGTCAACGACGAGGTTATCCGCCGTGAGCTCTATGTGCGCCCTGGCGACCTCTACAACCGCGCCCTTTTGATGCAGACCATGCGTACGCTTATGGGCATGGGACACTTCGACGAGCAGGCCATCATCCCCGATATTCAGCCCGTGAGCGACGAGCTCGTAAACGTAAACTGGCCCCTCCAGGAGAAGGCGTCAGACCAGTTTAACATCGCGGGTGGTTGGGGCTCAGGCACCTTCGTAGGTAGCGTGGGTATCACACTCAACAACCTCTCTATGCGCAACTTCTTTAAGAAGGGTGCGTGGAGACCCTACCCCTCGGGCCAGAACCAGCGCCTCTCAATCTCGGGACAGACAAACGGCACATACTACAAAGCCTTGTCGTTGAGCTTCACCGACCCATGGTTGGGTGGTCGCAGACCTAACTCATTCACCGTGTCGGGTTATATCTCTGAGCAGAACAACGCATACTACGTATGGCAGAACGCTACGATGTACTACCGCTCTATGGGTCTTGCCATAGGTCTCGGTAAGCGCTTGCAGTGGCCCGATCCATACTTCACCTTCTATGGCGAGTTGGGCTATCAGCGCTATGGCCTTAAGGGCTGGACATCGTTCATCATGAATGAGGGTAACTCTAATACTCTCTCGTTGAAGCTCGTATTGCAGCGCTCATCTGTCGACTCACCCTTCTACTCACGCACAGGCTCGGAGTTCACCGCCTCGGTGCAGGCGACACCTCCATTCTCGGCATGGGATGGCAAGGACTACTCCGACCCCAACATGTCGGATCAGGACCGATACCGCTGGATTGAGTACCACAAGTGGTTGCTCAAGGCACGCTGGTACTTCCCCCTCACTCAGAATCAGAACCTCGTGCTTATGCTCGGCGCAGAGATGGGTTACTTGGGACACTATAATAAGAATAAGGTGTCACCATTCGAGCGCTTCGAGATTGGTGGCGATGGTATGACAGGTTATAACATCTATGGTGTCGACATCATCTCTATGCGAGGTTACGAGGATGGTGCCCTCGACCCATCGAACTACTACTCTGTGGCATATAACAAGTACACCATGGAGTTGCGCTACCCCGTTATCATGAAGCCACAGTCGTCTATCTACGTGCTCGGCTTCTTGGAGGGTGGTAATGGCTTCAACTCATGGAAGGAGTTCTCGCCATTCAAGATTAAGCGTTCGGCAGGTGTCGGCGTGCGTCTCTACCTCCCCATCGTGGGTATGATTGGCATCGACTGGGGTTGGGGCTTCGATCCAGCATATGGCAAGACAGAGCGCAGTGGTTCACAGTTCCACTTCGTCATGGGTCAGCAATTCTAACCTCGATTGGCAATATATTTGAGAATATTGAGTTATATATATAGAACGAACCTTAAAAACTATAGAGTATGAAAAAGATGATTATCGCGCTTATGGCAGTTGTGATGAGTGTAGGCGTGGCTTCGGCACAAAACTATATGGTCGTAGATAGCGAGAAGGTCTTCAAATCTGTCGCAGCATATAACGAGGCGTTGGAGGATATTGAGGAGCTCGCTACGCAGTATCAGGATGCTGTAGATAAGAAGTTCGCAGAGGTAGAGAACCTATATAATAACTATATGCAGCAGCGCGCATCGCTCTCTGTTAGCGCACAGCAGCAGTACGAGCAGCTCATCTTGCAGAAGGAGGCAGAGGCTACGGAGTATCAGGAGTCGCTCTTCGGTACCGACGGCACACTCATGAACAAGCGCTTGGAGCTTATTCAGCCCATTCAGGAGCGCGTGTTCAACACCATCGAGAGCTTCTCTAAGCAGTATGGCTACGACCTCGTTATCGACATCTCGGCAAACCCCACCATCCTCTACTACTCTACAAAGGTGGACTTCACCGACCGCATCATCGAGGCATTGAAGAAGTAACCCAAACAGCTAAATATTTAGAAACGTAACACATAATTTAAGATGAAGAAATTAATGAAATTGGCTTTGGTAGCAGTTCTCGCACTCTCAGCCTCAACAGTATTTGGTCAGAAGTTTGGTCGTGTTGACTTGGCAGCTATCGTGCCCAACATGCCAGAGTATAAGGAGGCTGTAGCAAACCTCGAGGCCTATGGCTTGGACTTGCAGAACCAGCTCGAGCAGATTCAGGTGGAGTTCAACACACGCCTTGCAGACTACGAGAAGAACATGTCTACAATGACTGACTCTATCCGTCAGCTCAAGGAGCAGGAGCTCGGTCAGCTCCAGCAGCGCTTCCAGGACTTCCAGCAGATTGCTCAGCAGGATATGCAGCGCAAAGAGGCAGAGGTCATGAACCCCATCTACGAGAAGGCTAACGAGGCAGTAAAGAAGGTTGCTACAGAGGGTGGATACATGGCTATCTTCAGCACAGCAGGCGACCAGGCAGCCTCTGCAGGCTTGGCATACTTCGACCCCGCAGCGCTCACAGATATCACTCCTGAGGTTAAGAAGGTGCTCGGCGTAGAGTAATTCCACCATATCGGCACTGCGGTGCTGAAAAGGGCAAAACAGCAAGTCCACTCCATTCGGGGTGGACTTCTTATTTATCCGTAGCGCGGAGGTAAGAATAGCATTACTGCGGTAAGAGTTGCCACAGTTGGCGTTATTGCGGGGAGGTGGTACAATGCTGAGGGCTCGTAAATAGCAGACCATGGTGTGCGCTATAACGAAGAATACCCACGAGGCCGATAATCACTTAGCAGAGAGCCTGTCGCCTGCGAGAGGGCACTTATAACGCAAGGAGTGGCATCTCTTGTCAGGTGGCAGAGAGAAACCTTGGCGCACTAAATAAAACGGCTACGCACGAATCAATCTCTCATTTGGGATGACTCGTGCGTAGCACCGGACACATTAAAATATTCATTAACCAATATATCTATATTGACCTACTAACTGAGGTCGATACCTCGAATTGAAGAACCTCGTGAAGCGGATATCAACCAACCGAATCGTTCAAGTAACGCCTCTCAAAAAAAGACTAAATTTTTAAGATTACCTGAAGGCGCTGAACTGCGATATTGCGACGCAGATTGTTAACCCCTTTCCACAATGCAAATGTGGAACATTGATGGGAGGTGACCAAATTTTGGGACGAAAAAGATTTCGCAAACCCATTTTTACCCCACTGAAAATCAGCAAGTTACGAGTTAAAAATTAATTATTTTTTCGCAAGCCTGATAATCAATGAGTTACGACGATTGAAGGTGTAATTTTTACACCCATGTCTAAAGTGCTGATTTTCAGTGATTAACGGTCGCCGATAGAAGAAATCAGGAGTTCGGCATCTTTTGCCTCACACTCCTTAATTTTTAGTTTGATGCGGTACTTCATCTTAGATAGGGCCACGGGATTTGTCTCCATAAAGACACATATAGCGCGTGACGAGAAGCCAGCATAGCTATATAACACTACTCGCTGCTCCTTAACATTGAGCTTGGGACACTGCTCGCGCAACTTCTGCATCAAGTTACCACGGCAATTATTTACGAGGGCCTCAAGCTCCTCGATGCGTGCCTCGTCGCACTTGATAGACTCGATAGTCTCGCGCACCTGCTCGAACACCTTGGCCGAATGGCGCGATGTATCGCTATACTCATAGTAGGTGTCGCAAAGACGATTCAGGTCGGTAAGACGGTCGTTATAGAGATGGTCGACAGCCTCAGAGAGCGAATCCGACGTATCGCGCGTTGTGAGCTGTAGCTCGTGAATCGTAGCAATGTACTGCTGTATATCGCGCTTCGACCTTGTCGACATACCTCGAAATACACCCAAAATGATAGTTACGATGATGGCTATTGAGACATATACTGCGATATTTCGCTGGCTCGTAATCTTCGACTCGCGCTGCTCCTTATCAAGATTACTTGTCAACAGGTCAATCTGATAGGTAAGCACAGGCTGATTTGATGCCTCCACCAGCGAGTTATCAAGGCGTAGAATTATCTTATTCATGCAGTCGATAACCATCTCTTGGTCGTTCCTACCACTATATAGGCGGTATTTAGCCTTTTCGATAATAGCCTCGTCAACATTGGTCTGACTCTCAGCCATGGTTATATATTGCTCAGCAAGGTCATACTCTTCTTGATAACAACATACCAGAGCACGCACGGCATAGTAGCGCGACACGAACCACAATACGCAGTCATACTCCTCGAACATAGCGACCACCTCGCTACACTTCGCATAGTCCGTCTGCTGTAGGTATATCTCGCACAACTCGTGCAGCACGGCACACAGAAAATCCTTGTTGGCAGTCTCTATGGCGTAGTCTCGTGCCTGAATAAAGTAGGCCTCTGCCGCCTCGTAGTTACGCATCTTGAGCATCGCCTGACCAAGGTTATACTTTGTGTAGTAGGTATGGTATGGGAGGTTAAGAAGCGAGAAACACTCGTGTGCATATTGATACTCATCGTAGCTATTCTGATAGCAGTAGCACGCACGATATATATCGCCCAAGGTTCTATGAACAACACCCTCAAGGCGCAGATTTGGAGACTTGTCGATAGACTTAATAGACTCCATAAGCGCGACTACAGCATCGGGATACTGCCTCGAAAGGTTCATGACCATGCCGTGCTGGAAGTATGCGCGGGCACGGAGGTCGTGGTTCTGGTTATTTTCGTAGTAGTCTACACATATGCGCGTGAGTGAATCACTCGTAACCAGAATACGATTGTAGTAGCATGCCTCGCTATAGACCAAAGCGTAGTGTGCAACCTCGGCGTTTTCGCGAATCGTAGAGCGGTCTATGCTCTCCATAATCTCGAGGGCCTGCACAGGGTCGTCATTCAGGAGACTCTCTGCACGATCCACGGCGCTCATCTCCTCGGAGCTGACACGGCAACTTACAACAAACAACATAGCAACGACACCCACAATACGGAGTGCCGCCATCAAGCATTTGTCTATTTTATTGTAAGTCTTACGCATATGAAAAATTTTTGGCGATACAAAGATATAAAAAAAGTCTGCGCATCAACACCCCAAAGCATAGAAAATGCATAAAAAATATTGAAATTCATCCAATTAAATAATTTTTCGTAACTTTGTGTTACACCGCACACTGCAAAACATCTAAAATTCTACATATGAGACACATCAAACAACTACTCACAGGCGTAGCTGTAGCAGCTATGGCGACGTTTGTAGCCTGCAACGATGAGGCAACTAATGAGAAGGAGGAGACAATCCCCACAACTCCTATCGAGGAGATGTGCTACACCCCCGAAAAGACATCGTTCGAACTCTGGGCACCAACGGCCGAGAGCGCCGTGGTACGCCTTTACGATGGCGACACACTCACCGAGGAGGTGGCTATGACAAAGGGCAAGAAGGGACTTTGGAATGCCGAGGTTAAGGGCGACAAAAAGGGACTTTACTACGCTTTTCAGGTTACTGTTGAGGGTAACTTACTCAAGGAGACTGCAGGTATCTTCGCACGCGCACTCGATGTTAATGGTAACCGCGGTGCTATCATCGACATGCGCGACACCGACCCCGAGGGCTGGAGCGAGGATAAGCGCCCAGAGGTAGACCCCACGGAGATTGTAATATATGAGATGCACTACCGCGATATGACAGCACACGAGAGCGCTGGAAGTAGCAACCCTGGTAAGTATATTGCCATGGCAGAGCTTGGCACACGCTCTCACGAAGGCCTCGCAACAGGCATCGACCACCTCCGCGAGATGGGTGTAACGCACATCCACCTATTGCCCACTGCCGACTTCGGCTCTATAGACGAGTCACGCCCAACAAACCAGTATAACTGGGGCTACGAGCCAAAGAACTATAACGCTCCCGAGGGTACATACTCAACCAATCCCGCAGACCCCGAGGCACGTATCCGCGAGCTTAAGACCCTTGTTAAGGCTATGCACGATGCGGGCCTATGCGTAGTGCTCGACGTGGTATACAACCACACAACATCTACCGAGAACTGCGGTTTCGAGCTTACCGTGCCTGGTTATTTCTACCGCATGCGCGAGGATGGCACTTTTGCCGATGGCTCGGGCTGTGGCAACGAGACCGCAAGCGAGAAGCCTATGATGCGTAAGTATATGGTTGAGTCGTTGGAGTATTGGGTTAAGGAGTACCATATCGATGGCTTCCGCTTCGACCTTATGGCAATCCACGACATCGAGACCATGAACCTCATCCGTGAGCGCCTCGAGGCTCTAAATCCCGATATATTGCTCTATGGCGAGGGCTGGGCAGCAAGCGCACCCCTCTACGACGAGAGTAAGCTGGCCTTCAAGCGCTACACCTATCAGATGCCAGGCATCGCAGCCTTCTCTGACGACATACGCAACGCCCTTCGTGGCACTCTCGACCTCTCGCAGGGTGGCTTCATCCATGGTGTTGAGGGTAACAAGGAGGCATTGAAGTTTGGTATCGTGGGTGGCGTTGAGCACCCCGAGGTTAACCATTCGGAGGCAGCATGGTGTGCCGAGCCACGCCAGCATATCAGCTATGTCACCTGCCACGACGACCACAACCTCCGCGACCGCCTCGAGCACCTTTCGCCCGATGCTTCGGAGGAGGAGCGCCTCAAGATGGCTAAGCTTGCACACTTCGGTGTATTTACATCACAGGGCATTCCATTTATCTTCTGTGGCGAGGAGATGTACCGCTCGAAGCGCGGTGAGAAGAATACGTACAACATGCCCGATGAGTATAACGCCATAGATTGGGCCTTGAAGAGCCAGTATAGCGACTTGGTGGAGTACTGCAAGGGGCTTATCGCAATGCGTAAGGAGCATCCCGCATTCTCGTTAGGCACAGCCGAGGCAGTACGCGAGCACCTCTCGTTTATCGAGAGCGATAACGAGGCTGCCGTAGGCTTTGTACTCGACAACCTCGAGGGCATAGACTCTGCAAAGCGCATTGTGGTGCTGATGAATGGCTCGCGCGAGGGCGTTGAGTTTGACATCCCCGCAGGCTCGTATAAGTGGATTTCGGATGGCGAGTTTGTCCATGCCAAGGGTATGGGAATGTATAATGCAAACAATGGTAAGATTGTTGTTGCACCCATCTCTGGCGTAATCCTCGCAGAGTTCTAATAACACACTTACTAAAAAATAGTGCTACTTCGTCTTGAAGTAGCACTATTTTTATTTGCAGAATTTTTTGAAGACTAAGAAAAACTCTGCATCTCTATCAAGTGCGCATAAATACCACCCTTTTCAAGAAGCTCATGGTGTGTACCCTCCTCGGCAACGCGACCCTGGTCTATAACGTAGATGCGGTCAGCATTATAGATGGTGCTGAGGCGGTGAGCAATAACGATGGATGTACGACCCTTGAGAAGGTTGGTAAGGGCATCCTGAACGAGTTTCTCACTCTCGGTGTCGAGGGCAGATGTAGCCTCGTCGAGGATGAGAATCTCGGGGTTCTTGAGCACGGCACGCGCAATGCTTAGACGCTGGCGCTGACCTCCCGAGAGCTTAGTACCGCGGTCACCTATATTTGTGTCATAGCCCTCAGATGCCTCGGAGATAAAGCCATGGGCATTGGCCACCTTACAAGCCTCGACAACCTCCTCATGTGTTGCTGTGGGGCGACCCATAAGGATGTTACCCTCGATAGAGTCGTTGAAGAGAACGGTCTCCTGCGACACGATGCTCATCTTACTGCGTAGCGACTCCTGGGTGTAATCCTTAATTGACTTACCATCGAAGAGTATCTCGCCAGCTTTAACATCATAGAAGCGTGGTATAAGCTCGCTGAGCGTAGACTTACCACCACCCGAAGGTCCTACAAGGGCGATGGTCTGACCCTTCTTAATCTTGATGCTTACGTCGTTGATAACCTCGCGCTCACCATCGTATGAGAAGTGCACATTGCGCAACTCTATAGACTCCTTGAGGCCCTCAAATGTCGACGCATCCTCCCTATCCTTAACCTCCGACTCGGCGTCGATGATGGTAAAGATACGCTCACCCGCTGCAACACCCTGGTTGATGTTTGCGAACTGGTCGATAAATGAGCGCAAGGGGCGTGTAATCTGCGAGAAGGCAGCGATGAAGGCGATAAAGCCCGCACCATTAATCAAGCCCTTAGCCTCAAGAGTACCACCAAAAACAAGGATTACGGCAACGGCAGTGATACCCAGAAACTCACTCATGGGAGATGCCAACTGCTGGCGCTTGGCCATGCTGATGACAAGATCCGAGAAGTTCTTGTTTATAGCCTTAAACTTGTTGACGATGAACTGTGTAGCGTTATAACCCTTGACAATCTTCATGCCCGAGAGTGACTCATCGAGCACAGAGACCATATCTGCCATGCGCTCCTGACTGCGCTTTGCGGGGTGGCGTAACTTCTTGACTATGCGACCAATAATAAGACCTACGATAGGCAAGAAGATGATGGCAAAGAGTGACAACTCCCACGAGATGCCAATCATAAGAGCGAGATAACCAACAATAAGGAATGGGTCGCGGAATGCCACCTGAAGGGTGTTGGTGATGCAGTACTGCACAACCATAACATCCTGTGTAATCTTCGACATTATATCACCCTTACGCTGGTCGCTGAAGAAGCCTACGTTCATCTCCAAAACGCGCGAGTACATCTCGTCACGCATACGCTGGATGGTATTTACCCTCAGGCGCTCAACGGTCATAGCCGAGGCGTAGCGGAAGAGGTTGCTGAGGAGGTTCATGCAGATGGTGACAACACCCAACAACAGCATAAAGCGCACCTTATCAATCTCGCCAGCGCCAAACGCAATACCATAAAGATAACAGAGCAGATTACCGAAGCCCTCCTCCGTAAACTCTATGCCAGGGTACTCGGTTAATGCCACCATACTCATACCCTCACTATTAAACATAGTAGTAAGGATGGGGATAATCATCGCGTAGTTGAAGGTGTTGAACACAGCATGCAACGCCGCGAAGAAGAAGTAAGGTACAGTATATCGACTCAAGGGCTTAGCAAAGTTCAAGAGTCTCAAATATGTCTTAAACATTTCGATACAGGTTACTTAGTTATTATATTTAAGTTGTATAACAAGAACTAATTTTAGGCGCACGTAGTTCGAAAGAGCGGAGTTTACTCAAGTGTAAATGAGCATCTTGAGAACAAGTACAACGCCAAAGTAGTCTTGTTAGACGACTTACAACTTGCCCTCCTTTGCATACTCCTTAATAGAGGCCTCAAAATGCTTGATGGTATCCTCCATATTCATAAACGACTTACCGCCCGCAGCATTCTTATGTCCACCGCCATTGAAGTAGCGCTGTGCAAAGATGTTGACATCTATATCTCCACGCGAGCGCAACGACACTCGAATGAAGTCAGTGTGCTCGGTAAACATCGCCGATACCTTCATCTTCTTAATCTGCAAGGGGTAATTCACAAAACCCTCGCTATCGCCCTGCTGGAACCAGAAGCGACGCATCTCATCCTCCGTGAGCGACATGTGCGTAACTGTGCCATTGTGGAAGATCTTCATCTTACGATTTATGACATAGCCAAACAGACGGGCACGACCCTCGGTGAAGGAGTTATACACATTATTATGAATGTCGGGAATAGAGATGCCCTTTGCTGCAAGCACCGACACCATGCGGAAGACATCGGGCGTAACACTCGAGAAGGCGAAGTTACCCGTGTCGGTCATCATGCCGACAAAGATATTTATTGCCATATCCTTCGAGATGCTCTCCGCACCAAACATAGTCTCCACGAGAAGTGCCACCATATAACATGTGCTCGAAGCCTCGGGATATGATATCATAAGGTCGAAATCCTCCACTGGGTTGAGGTGGTGGTCTATCAATATGCGCTTGGCATGCTGATTCTCGTCAATAAGGTCACCCAGACCATCGAGGCGTGACATGGTGTGGAAGTCGAGGCAGAAGATAAGGTCGGCATGGCGCACAGCCTCCGCAGCACGACCCTCGCTATCGCTCTTGTATATCACCATATCGCCACAACCGGGCATGAAGTCGAGGTAGTAGGGGAACTTATTGGGTAGAATACATGTTACCTCGTGACCATGACGCTTCAACACCTCTGCCCACGCAAGCGACGATCCTATGGCATCGCCATCGGGATTTGTGTGCGAGAGGATAACCACGCGCTGTGGCTGCTCGATATAGTCACGAAGCTGTTCTATCTTATTTCTTGCTATCTGCATAACCATTACAGTTATATGTTAATTTCGCAAATATAATAAAAATAAGTGTAAAATACTAATATTGAATAGAAAATAGGGCGTTCAGACCATTTTTCACACCCTCGTTAGTAACACCTTCAACAGGCTTTGATATTTCTATTTTATTCTTTTTCCTTTTTAGAGTTTAATTAGAGAATTGGTGTTTGGAGTTTTCGTGGTGGATGTTGTCAACATTTGTTTTATATTTTTTTATACTTATATATATAAATAATTAAAAACAAATAATAATAATAGCTGTTGATTGTGTCAATAACTTTTGAGGCGGGTTTTTATCAACATTTTAGGTTTGAGTTTGTTACTTATTTTCACCTTTGTTATTCTTTTAATTTCTTATTAATCAGTAAAATAAAAACAAAAAATAATAGAAATAAACACTGTAAACAATCGTTTATCAACATATAAACACTTTGAAAATATTAACATCGTATATCTAAATCCGTCGATAAGTTAGTTGAAAAGATGGGGTATAAATTCTTGTCTTTTTATTTGGAGAAAAAGAGTGGCCGTATATACAACGACCACTCTCAATTCTGCAAATCTTTTTATTGAAATTTTGCCAACAATTATCCACACACTTGTTAACACTCCGTGGGGAGCTTTTCAACAACCTTAGCGGCAATCTCAGCATAGTACTTCTCGACTCTTGGATCGAAGCCTCCCGCAGGGCGACCCTCGTCACTACCCTCCATGATAGACTGGATGATGGGTATCTGACCCAACAAATCGACACCTGCGCCCTCGGCATACTGCTTGGCACCACCCTTACCGAAGAGATAGTACTTATTATCGGGCAACTCCTCGGGAGTAAACCATGCCATATTCTCAACAACACCCAACACGGGAACATTGACCTGTGGGTGGCGGAACATCTCGACACCACGCACAACATCAGCCACAGCAACCTGCTGGGGTGTAGAGACAATAACTGCGCCCGAGATCTTAAGCTCGTTGATAATAGAGAGGTGTATATCGCCAGTTCCTGGAGGAAGGTCAATCAAGAGGTAGTCCAACTTACCCCAGCGTGTCTGGTGGATAAGCTGATGCAGGGCATTTGTAGCCATGCCACCACGCCACATAAGCGCATCGGTAGGCTTAATAAAGAAGCCGATGCTCATAACCTTAATACCCAACGACTGTGCGGGGATGATAAAGTCGTGACCCTCCTCATCGCGCTCGGCCTCGGGGATATAACCCTCAACACCAAACATCTTATTCTGCGAAGGTCCATATATATCGGCATCAAGGATACCTACGTTACATCCTCTCTGGCGCAACGCCACGGCAAGGTTGGCAGTAACAGTAGACTTTCCTACACCACCCTTACCCGATGCAATAGCAACAATTCGGCATATATTAGTCGTTGTAGAGATATTCTCCTGACGGCGTGGTTTGGGTGCAGCCTCGCGGATGATTACCATAGCCTCATTCTCGGGGAAGGTAGCCTTTATAAGCTCCTCAACCTGACGCTTAATCTTCTGTGCAAAGGGGTCGCGTGCCTTCTGAAAGCGAAGGGTGATAGCAACAGAGCCATCCTCACCCCTGTCAGCGCGGTCAACAAAACCACTATCAACGATGTTGACATTAGTCTCAGGATGTATAATACTCCTGAGTAACTGTTCTAACTGTTCGTTCATATTTTAGAATATACCTATATAATTAAAATTCAAGTTGCAAATCACCGGGTACTCTTGCCTGAATGCCACCATTGGTGATAAGCATGGGGTTTTCGATAATAAAGTTGCGTATCTCATCAAAATAGAGGCTACTCTTGCTGATGCCCATATTCACGGTTGCCGATGTGCCCATTCCCTCCAACCACTGCTCAAAGGGAGAGAGAGGAGAGTTGAACTCATACAAAGCAAAGTTTTTAGAGATGCCTGCCAACTCCGTAGCTTTGGCAACAGCCTCCGTGAAGCCACCAATCTCATCTACCAAGCCAATCTCAACAGCGTTGCTACCGCTCCATACTCTACCCTCGGCAATCTTCAATACATCCTCGATAGGAAGGTTACGACCCTCGGCAACATGAGAAGTGAAGGTTGTATAAACGCGATCAACACCTACCTTTATAGAGTTGCGCTGCTCATCGGTGAGAGAGGTCAAAATAGAAATCTGACCTGCTGAAGGTGATGTAAGAGCGCTATCTGATGTAACACCGAGCTTGTTTTTGAGTGTATTCTCGAGGTTAAACAGAGCACCAAATACACCGATAGAGCCTGTGAGTGTGAGCTTATCGGCAAAGATATAGTCCGCGGGAGCAGAGATGTAGTAGCCACCACTTGCTGCCATACCACCCATAGAGATAACCACGGGCTTTACCTCCTGCAAGAGTACCATCTCGCGCCATGCAATCTCCGAAGCTAAAGCCGAGCCACCAGGAGAGTTAACACGCAAAACAACAGCCTTGGTATCCTTATCGAGGCGTGCCTGGCGCAACTCCTCGGCGAGGCGTGAACCATAGACATAACCATCGGCATACATCTTACCATCAACAATCTGACCCTCAGCATAGATTATAGCAACAAGAGGCTTCTCCACGTCGTCGATAGCGAATGTGTTACCTACAGATACACGCTTGGGTGACTTATTAATATAGGTAACATATTCGCGAAGCGAAACTTTGTTGTGAAGTTTGAAGTCGTTAGTCTTGACGCCATACTCGCTAAAGAGTGCGAACAACTCATCCTCATATGCTATTCTATCTACCATGCCACGCTCAAGGGCATCCTCGGGGGTGTTAATCTCGAGGTTTGAAGCATAGCTCTTAAGGTACTCGGCGCTGATTTCACGGCTTGCGGCTACATCAGCAACGATATCGTTCCACATAGACTCTGCCAACACCTCCATCTGCAGGCGGTTCTCGGGAGACATATTGGTGCGGAAGTATGGCTCAACAGCGCTCTTAAATTTACATGCTGTGGGGCGGAAGATCTCAGCCTCAATATCGAGTTTGTCGAAGAGACCCTTATAGAAGAGTGTTGTGAAGCCCACACCGCGCCAGTCGAGCGAGCCCTCAGGATTGATGAGGATGTCGTCAGCAACCGAAGCGAGGTAGTACTCGCTCTGGGTGTATGTGTCGTCGTAGGCAACGATGAACTTACCCGAGCTCTTGAAATTCTGCAATGCTCTGCGAAGCTCCTCGATGTTGGCAGAAGAGATTGTGCCGAGACCATCGCAGTAGATGCAGATACCCTTGATGCTACTATCGTTAGCAGCATTCTCAATTGCTGTGAGTGCCTGGAGTAGTGTAACGGGCTCCGAGAAGGTCATCGTCGAGGGGTTGAGAGCACCAAGAGGTGATGCTGGGGGTGCGTCGGTCACATCCTCGGCAATGTTAATATAGAGCACACTCTGCTCAGGTACACCACCAGTCTCTACGTTGATAGAGAGCAGGATGTTTAAGAATAGAGTTATCACAGCACCAACAACCGCAGCAGATGCCACAACAAATGCGAGGAGCGAAGCTCCGAATGTTTTCCAGAAACTCATAGTAAAATGTTTTTGTTTTGCACAAAGATAACAAATTTTTCCTTTTGTTATTATACTTATATTTAATAATTAAAGGGAATAGTCTGCCATATATGCGCTTATTTATTGTCGAAATGGTGTAGTTGTGGCGTATAACAAAAGAACCCACCCAGGGGTTTAGTACTCTATCGTACTGCCCTGGGTGGGTTACTTCTATTGGATGTAGAGCAGATGTGTGCTCCGTGATAAGCGATTACCAGATGATTACACGCTCCTCAACAGGCATATACATCGCGTCACCCTCCTTAACGCCGAATGCGTCGTACCATGACTGGATGTTACGCAATGTAGCGTTTACACGGTTGCGGCCGAGTGAGTGAACATCGTTCTTTGTGAGGTTCTCCTTCTCCTTGTCGGTGATGTTCTGTGCCCAGAGGGTAGCATAACCGATGTAGAAGCGCTGCTCGCCAGTGAAGCCGTCGATGTCAGCGGGACGACCCTCAGCCCATGCGTAGTCAGTAAGACCTGTGAACGCAAGGCGGAGACCACCCTGGTCAGCGATGTTCTCGCCGAGTGAGAACTTACCATCAGCATACAAGCCAGGAAGAATCTCGATAGCGTTGAACTGGTCTACGAGCACCTGAGTCTTCTTCTCGAAGGCTGCGCGGTCCTCTGCAGTCCACCAATCCTTCATGTTA
>JAZRAT010000080.1:0-11991 GCA_045634725.1 Alistipes sp.
TCACCAGGCGTCTGTTCTGCATTATCGTACGCTGTCTTCACCTGTGCCACAGCATTTTGCAGAGCTTCTACCTCCTGCTCCGAGATAGCATCGTGCGAGAGTAACCTCTCGGCACGCTTCAAGCGCGAGAGTGCCTCGTCGTATGCAGCCTTTGCTGCAGAGAGTTGTAACTCCACATCGCGTGAGTCGAGGCGAGCAAGGAGCTCTCCCTCCTTGACACTCATACCCTTGGCTACGGGAACATCGACGACGCGCCCCGAGAGTTTAAATGCAAGATTCACAGCATCGTCAGCTGTGGATAGTGCTGCAAAGTCACGAGTGACCGAATGCAGAGGCTTGGCAACCACGCACTTGACGGGTTGCACAACACTATTAGGTTGCACACCGCCACCGCGGCACGCAACAAGGAGTAAGACTAAAAATGTTAGGATAGTATATCGCATAGCAACATAGGTTTATGGCTATGCGAGGCAATTACCTTGCCATAATTAGATGTCGCGGATGTCGGCCTTGAACTCTACGACACCATCTTTAATGATGACAACGCCCACATCGGCACGCATAACAGAGCGCAGGGTCATAGCATCCATAGTGTAGACATCGCTATTGAGGAGCTTCGACACATATGCAGTATTCGATGTAGTGACAGCGACCACCGCCTGCGGAGGATAGGCCTCGAGAAGGCGCTCGGCATACATCAAGCGCAAGCCCGTCAAGGCATTAGTATCGTTGACACAGAGCCATGCCACACGGCCAGGCTTATTGAGCATATCGAGCGTAACATCCTCACCATCACGATTATGCAGACGAAAATCGGAGAATTCGCCCGCCACAACAGATATGCTCTCAGTGCGGGCATCAACATACTCCAAGTTCGTATCCTCCCAGCACGAAGTATCCTCAGCGGGGAACTCTACAACCTCACCAGTAGCGATATTTTCAAAGATAAGAATGCTGCGCACGCTCTCATTCTCACGCTCCTTCTGCACCTCATGGCGTAGGTCAACTCCAAGTTTGTAGGGCATGAAATCAACCAACGGGAGGTAGCGCAACGAGTAGAGGTTAATGGCCAGAGGTAGCGCCACAACCACCATAATAATGATGGCCACGCGACGCCACTTGGGCTGCTCCGCCTCGCTATTTCTCCACAGGAAGAGAGCCATTGGGAGAAGCACTATATTTTTGAAGAAAGTCTGCCATGGGGTGAGCTTCACTGCATCGCCAAAGCATCCGCAGTCGCCAATGGGTAGTACCGTGGCGCTAAGCAGAGTAATAATCGTAAAAAGTAATAGAAAGAAAGATGCAACGAGCGAAACTTGTTTACGTAAAACTCCTATAATAAGCAATATACCAAGCGCCATCTCCACCACTGCAAGAGCTATTGCAATACCAAGAGAGATGGGTAACAACACCTCCAATGAGTATGTCGCGAGGTACTTATCGACAAAGACCGAAGTACCCACGGGGTCGACACACTTAACGAGGCCAGAGAAAACGAATACTCCTCCGAGCAACCATCGCATGGCAATCAATGCTATATTTTTCACTTGAGAATTCACGCCTATTACTTCGAGATAAGTGGTGCAACGTGGTGCATGATGCGCTCGTATATCGCGTCGGGCGAGGCCATAGTGCCCTCCTCTGTTGAGCAGTCTACGACCTTGATGTCGTCGGAGCAAGCGGCAGCCTCCAGGTAGACCTCACGCACACGGCGCTGCAAGTCGAGCGATGCCTCGTGGATATCCTTGCCACCCTGCAGGTATGAGCGGTCATCACCCTCGCGCACCTCCGTAAGCTTGCGCTCGGTGAACGAGAAGGGGACATCGAGGAACAACGACACATCGGGACGAGGTATGGCAAACTCCTCGAACTCGGTGTGGAGAATCCACTCACGAAGAGTGTCGCGCTCCTTGCCCGCAGGAAGTTTAGCGCACTGATAACCGATGTTGGAGTAGACATAGCGGTCGACAATAACGACATTACCCTCTGCCAACCAACCGTTGATGGTCTTGGCAGCCTCGGCTCTGTCACCAGCATACAACAGTGCCACAAGGTAGGGGTTTACGCCCTCGACAGTACCCAAGTCGCCACGCAGGAAACGCGCGATGAGGTCGCCATATACGGGAGCATCGAAGCGTGGAAAGTGCAGATACTCAGTAGCCACACCACGCTGATTAAACATCTCCTTGAGCTTTGTTATCTGTGTCGACTTGCCCGCTCCATCAAGTCCCTCCAAAACGATAAACATCGTATCTTTCTATTTAGTTATTAGTAGTTTTAGCGAAGCATCATCACGGCGCGCTCGATGCCTTTAACCAGAGCATCCACCTCCTCCAAGGTGTTATACATACCGATTGATGCGCGACACATACCCGTAACGCCAAAGTGCGTCATGACGGGTTCTGCGCAGTGGTGACCCGTGCGAATGGCGATGCCCAATTTATCGAGAATCATACCCACATCGTAGGGGTGTGTGCCCTCCACCGTGAACGACACCAAGGGGCACTTATGCTCTGCCTTGCCATAGATGCGAAGCCCCTCAATCTGCTCCAAGCGCTCCGTTGCAGCACGAAGAAGCATCTGCTCATGCTCCTCGATGGCTGCCATGCCGATGCCGTCGACATAGTCGATAGCCGTGCCCAGAGCAACTGCACCTATAAAGTTTGATGTACCCGCCTCGTACTTTAGCGGTAGTGGCGCGTATGTTGTCTTGGCGAAAGTCACCTTGTCGACCATATCGCCGCCACCCATAAACGGTGGCATAGCCTCCAACAACTCCTTACGGCCATACAAGACACCGATACCCGTGGGGGCGTACAACTTATGTCCCGAGAGGGCATAGAAGTCGTAACCACGCTCAGCTACCCTGCCACCACCATGCACAATGCCCTGACAACCGTCAACCATAACAACAGCACCTACGCTGTGCGCCTTAGCAATGATAGGATCGAGGTCAGGACAAGTACCAAGTGTGTTAGAAGCCTCAGTTACAGCAACAAGACGTGTGCGCTCATCTATGAGGCTATCCAACTGCTCCATGCAGAGTTCACCCTGCTCATTGAATGGCAACACGCGCAACTCGGCACCATGGCGCATAGCGGCCAACTGCCAAGGCACGATGTTGGAGTGGTGTTCCATCTCGCTAACGACGATGTTATCACCAGCCTTGAGGAAGCGCTCGCTCCAGGCGTAGGCAACGAGGTTGATGCTCGCCGTAGCACCCGACGTAAAGACAACCTCCTCGCGGTGCTCTGCACCAATAAACCTGCGAACACGCTCGCGTGCCTCCTCATACATATCGGTCATACGACCCGAGAGGTGGTGCACACCGCGGTGGATGTTGGCATTGTAATGGCGCATAAGCTCATCGACCTTCTCGATTACCGCCGTAGGCTTCTGTGCCGTAGCTCCCGAGTCGAAGTAGACCAAGGGGCGATTGTTGACGGTGCGCGAGAGGATGGGGAAGTCTGCGCGTATCTTATTGATGTCGAAAGACATAGATTATAGGCTATTGAGTTTTGTATTGATAAGCTCCATAAGCTCCTCCGAGAGTCCCTCTATTGCAGAGTGCATGGCTACATCCTGCACGAAACCCTCAATCTGGAGGCGCTTTGCCTGCGCAGTGCTGAGGCCACGCTGACGCATATACAAGATAGCATCACTATCCATCTGACCTACCGTAGCACCATGGCTACACTTAACATCGTCGGCATAAATCTCAAGCTGTGGCAATGTCTCGATGCGTGCCTCGCCAATAGTGACATTACGGCTCGACTGCACAGAGTCGGTATGCTGTGCACCTGGGGCTACATATACGAGACCCGAGAAGCTACCGTGTGCCTTATCTGCTGCCACACCCTTAACCGAGGTGTGCGACGTACACTCCGCAGCCATATGGTTGACATCTACCGTCACGCTACCCTGCTCCTCGCCAACGAGGATGAAGCAACCGTTCTGCTTGAACGATGCACCCTCTTCAACGAGGCTTGCAGCAATACGCACATCCGAAGGCGATGTAACAACCTGAGTAACAACACACTCACCATGTTTAGCCACGGCAACGCTAAGTTGCACTGCACTATGCTGGGCTACCACCTCGACAATACGAAGCACGCCACCCTGACGCACATCGATGTCGATATTTACCGCTTTGGCACCATCCACGATGAGTAACTCCACCGTAGCGCCCTCAGCGATGGTTATATCCGTGTCAGCCTCGGCACGCAACACCCAACGACCCGACTCGGTGCAACACCCTGCGGGAATGGGACGCGGGGCAAAGGCCTCTATAATACGCTCGGTCATGGCTACTCCTCCTTATAGTCGTTAATAAGCCAGTCGTAACCCTCCTTCTCCAACTTAAGAGCGAGGGTCTTGTCGCCGGTGTAGATGATACGACCCTTGTAGAGAACGTGAACATAGTCGGGCACGATGTAGTCCAAGAAACGCTGGTAGTGTGTGATAACCACCGTAGCATTATCCTCGCGCTTGAGGCGTGTAACGCCCGTAGCCACGATGCGCAATGCGTCGATATCAAGACCTGAATCTGTCTCATCAAGGATTGCGAGCTTGGGGTCGAGCATAGCCATCTGGAAGATCTCGTTCTTCTTCTTCTCACCACCCGAGAAGCCCTCGTTCACAGCACGCGATGTGAGCTTAGAGTCGAGCTCCACGATAGCGCTCTTCTCCTTCATCATCTTGAGGTACTCGGCAGCCGTAAGAGGCTCGAGACCACGATACTTACGCTGCTCGTTCACGGCAATCTTCATGAAGTTTGCCATAGAAACACCTGGTATCTCCACGGGATACTGGAAGCCCAAGAAGAGGCCCTTGCGTGAGCGCTCCTCGATAGGGAGGTCAAGGAGGTTCTCGCCCTCAAACTCCACCTTACCCTCAGTTACGGTAAACTTCTCATTGCCCGCCAACACCGAAGCAAGCGTAGACTTACCCGAGCCGTTGGGGCCCATGATTGCGTGCACCTCGCCAGCCTTAACCTCGAGGTTTATACCCTTCAAAATCTCCTTATCGCCAACCTTGGCGTGTAGATTTTCAACCTTTAACATATGTATAGTTCTTTATTTTATTACCAATTACTAATTATTAACCTACGCTACCCTCCAACGATATTGCGAGAAGCTTCTGCGCCTCCACTGCAAACTCCATGGGCAACTTTGCCAACACCTCGCGGGCGTAGCCATTAACAATGAGACCCACTGCATCTTCGGTAGACAAACCACGCTGGTTGCAGTAGAAGAGCTGCTCCTCCGAAATCTTCGATGTAGTAGCCTCGTGCTCCAACACCGCCGATGGGTTATGCGAGTCGATGACAGGGAAGGTGTGTGCGCCACACTTATCGCCAATGAGCAACGAGTCACACTGCGAGTAGTTACGGGCATTATCCGCACCCTTTGCCACACGCACAAGACCACGGTAGGCATTCTGTGACTTACCCGCCGAAATACCCTTCGACACGATACGTGAGCGGGTGTTCTTACCGATGTGAATCATCTTCGTACCCGTATCAGCCTGCTGATAGTTGTTTGTCATAGCCACAGAGTAGAACTCGCCCGACGAGTTATCGCCAAGCAATACACAGCTGGGGTACTTCCATGTGATAGCCGAGCCTGTCTCAACCTGTGTCCACGAAAGGTGTGCTCCCTCACGGCAGAGACCACGCTTCGTCACGAAGTTATAGATACCACCCTTACCCTCCTTATCGCCTGGGTACCAGTTCTGAACGGTAGAGTATTTAACATCAGCATCCTTCTCCACGACAATCTCCACAACGGCAGCGTGTAACTGATTCTCGTCACGGCGGGGCGCTGTGCAACCCTCCAAGTAGCTAACATACGAGCCCTCATCCGCCACGATAAGCGTACGCTCAAACTGACCCGTACCCTCAGCATTGATACGGAAGTAGGTCGAAAGCTCCATGGGACAACGCACACCCTTGGGGATGTAGCAGAACGAGCCGTCAGAGAATACCGCAGCATTGAGTGCCGCGTAGAAGTTATCGGTGTAAGGTACTACCGAACCGAGGTACTTCTTAATAAGCTCGGGGTACTCCTTTATCGCCTCCGAAATCGAGCAGAAGATGATACCCTTCTCGGCCAAAGTATCGCGGAAGGTCGTCTTAACAGAGACCGAGTCCATAACGGCATCCACCGCAACACCCGCCAAAGCCATCTGCTCCTCGAGTGGAATACCAAGCTTGTCGAACGTGCGCTTAAGTTCGGGATCTACCTCATCCATGGAGTTGAGTTGCTTCTTCTGCTTGGGTGCAGCGTAGTAGATGACATCCTGAAAGTCGATTTCGGGGATATCGAGGTGTGCCCAGTTGGGGTGCTCAAGCGTAAGCCAATGGCGGTATGCCTTGAGTCGGCTCTCCAACATCCACTCGGGCTCGCCCTTCTTCTCCGATATCAGGCGAATGACATCCTCATTAAGACCGCGACCAATGGTCTCGGTTTCGATGTCAGTTACGAAGCCATATTTATAGTCGCTGGCCTCGAGTTCTTGAATTATATTTTGTGTATCCTTTTCCATCTTTTTGTGTTTAGCTTGCAAAAGTAACAAAAACTATTCACAAAGACAAAATATTAGCCATATTTATTTCTTACATAGGTATAGAGGGAAGTTATACGTAGATAAAAGAGTAATTTGTTGTCAAACCACCCACCAAAAAATCGCGAATCCACTTCCTATTTATATTTTTTTTCGCTATCTTTGTGCGTTCTAAATATTATATAGTATGCGAAAACTACGCAACATTGCAATTATCGCCCACGTTGACCACGGTAAAACTACTCTCGTAGACAAGATGATTATGGCAGGTAACCTCTTGCGCGAGAACGAGCGCGAGGGCGGCGACCTCATCATGGATAACAACGACATCGAGCGCGAGCGTGGCATCACCATCCTCTCGAAAAACGTGTCGGTGATATATCAGGACTACAAAATTAACATTATAGACACCCCTGGCCACGCCGACTTCGGTGGCGAAGTGGAGCGCGTATTGAATATGTGCGACGGCGTTATCTTGCTCGTCGATGCCTTTGAGGGTACCATGCCCCAGACACGCTTCGTGTTGCAGAAGGCCTTGGCACTCGGCAAGAAACCTATCGTCGTTATCAACAAGGTGGACAAGGAGAACTGCCGTCCCGATGTGGTTAACGAGCAGGTATTCGACCTTATGTTCACGCTCGGTGCTACAGAGGAGCAGCTCGACTACAAGACCATCTACGGCTCGGCAAAGCAGGGCTGGATGTCACACGTATTGACCGAGAAGACTGACTCTATCCGTCCCTTGCTCGATACAATCATCGACGAGATTCCCGAGCCCGAGGTTGTTGACGGCACTGTACAGATGCTCGTCACATCGCTCGAGTACTCGCCCTATGTTGGTCGAATTGCGGTAGGTAAGGTTACACGCGGTTCGCTCACTGCGGGTCAGAACGTGACACTCGCAAAGCGCGATGGCACACTCGTCAAGACCAAGGTTAAGGACCTCATGGTATTCGAGGGCTTGGGCAAGGCAAAGGCCGAGAAGGTAGAGTGTGGCGAGATTTGTGCACTCGTTGGTATTGAGGGCTTCGAGATTGGCGACACCATCTGCGACTTCACAAATCCCGAGCCACTTCCACCTATTGCGATAGATGAGCCAACGATGTCTATGTTGTTCACTATCAACAACTCACCCTTCTTCGGTAAGGATGGCAAATTCGTCACTTCGCGCCACATCAAGGAGCGCCTCGATAGAGAGCTTGAGAAGAATCTCGCACTCCGCGTAGAGCCAGGTCAGAACGCCGACTCGTTCATGGTATATGGTCGTGGTGTGTTGCATCTCTCTGTGCTTATCGAGACCATGCGTCGTGAGGGCTATGAGCTTCAGGTGGGTCAACCAAAGGTTATCACCAAGGAGATTGATGGCATCAAGTGTGAGCCCGTGGAGGAGATGACAGTAGACTGTCCCGACGACTGCGCAGGTACCGTTATCGAGCTTACTACGCGCCGTAAGGGTCAGCTTATAAACATGGAGTCATCAAACGAGCGTACACGCCTCGAGTTTATCATCCCCTCACGCGGTATTATCGGGTTGCGTTCTACGATGATCACAGCGACTGCGGGTGAGGCCATCATGACACACCGCCTCAAGGACTTCGAGCCTTGGATGGGCGATATTGAGAGCCGTAACGTTGGTGCTATCATCGCATCGGAGACAGGTACTGCTTACGCTTACTCGATAGATAAGCTTCAGGACAGAGGAAAATTCTTTATCTCACCCCAGGAGCAGGTATATTGCGGTCAGGTTATCGGCGAGCACACGCGCTACAACGACATCACCGTAAACGTGACAAAGGCTAAGCAGCTCACCAACATGCGTGCATCGGGCTCGGACGAGAAGACCTCGATTGCACCTCCCGTAATCTTCTCATTGGAGGAGGCGTTGGAGTATATCCGCGAGGATGAGTATGTAGAGGTAACCCCCAAGTCTATGCGTTTGCGCAAGATTTTGCTCTCGGAGGTAGACCGCAAGCGCGCATCAAAGGAGTAACACTAACAAAACCCAAAAACAATAACAACCATGGAAAAGAAAATTGGTATTGCATGCGACCACGCAGCATATGACCTTAAGGAGTTCCTCGTAGGCTATCTCTCATCAAAGGGCTTCGAGGTTAAGGACTTCGGTTGCCACTCTGAGGAGTCTGTAGACTACCCCGATTTCGCACACCCCCTTGCAGACGCTATCGAGGCTGGCGAGTTGGAGCGCGGTATCGGTCTTTGTGGTTCTGGCGAGGGTATCTCTATGACACTCAACAAGCACCAGGGTATTCGCGCAGCACTCTGCTGGATTCCCGAGATTGCAAAACTCTCACGCCAGCACAACAACTCAAACGTTCTCTGCATGCCCGCACGTTTCATCTCTAACGACGAGGCTTTGGAGATGCTTAACATCTGGCTCGAGACCGAGTACGAGGGTGGTCGTCATCAGCGTCGCCTCGACAAGATGCCTTTGCAGAAGTAATCGCATACTGCAATACAAAAAGAATAGGGCTACCCAAGCGGGCAGCCCTATTACTTTATATATAGGTATAAATTAGAACCAACGCTCCACCTCGACGCGTGTCTCCGAGCCAAGTGGGTCGATAGCCTCATCCTTAACCTCCGCAGGAATTGCTGTCTTTGTGTAGACGATAGCCTCCGCAGAGTCGTTGTCAGCCGTAAGCGTCATAGTGTCACCATCGAACGAGAGGGTGTACGAACTACCCCACTCCGTACCGTCAGCATAGACACCGCTGAGCTCGCTCTTATTCACACTCCATGTGCCAGCATAGTGACGATAGCGACCCTCACCCAAGCGCTGGTACTCGTCGAATATACCCTCGGCAGTAAATGCCACATATACATCGACATCCATACCCTCGGGAGCACAGTGCCATTCACCAATTACCTTTGTAGCGTTGTTAACCTTTGGAGTATCCTTCTCCTTGCCACAGCCCACAAAGGCAAGCACAGCAAAGAGCAATGTTGCAAATAAATAAATTCTCGCTTTCATTAGAACCATCCTCCATTAGTTGAACTTACACCGCGCGAGAGGATTGATATCTCGCGTGTTATCTCCGTGCCACCGATGTTGTTGCCACCACCAAGCTGACCACCACCAGCGATAGCCGAGATCTTAATCTTTGCCGAGCCACACTTGTCGCACTTGATGACGAGCAAGCCCTTATCCATCTTGGGGTCGCCCTTGATACCGAGAGCCTCACGTGCCTCGTCGCTAACCTCAATACCACGATATGTGATGTCCGCAGCCGAGCCACCGAAGTACTCCTTGAGGTCTACGCTGCAACGCTCACCCGCAGTCACCTGTACCGAAGGTGTACCCTCAATCAACATAAAGAGTCGCCATGTGTCGAGCGCACCTGTACCCATACGCTTATGGTAGTTCTTGAGCACAACGGCATCAGCAACACCATTATAGGGCTTTGTACCCTCAAGCATCAACGAGTTGATGTCGTTAACCGCTGTCAAGAGGATGTTACGATAGTCGTCACCCTCGAACTTCTTACCAATCTTTGCAGCATACGAGATACCCAACGCTGCAACGCCCGAAACATGAGGACACGCCATAGATGTACCCTCCATCCACACATAGTCGTCGCCCGCAACCTCCTTGATGCAGGTTGAGAGAATCTGGCTTGCGTTAGATGAGTTCTGCGCACCGATTGAGAAGTCACCACCAGGAGCAGCAATGTTACAACCACGACCATAGTTAGTGTAGCCCGTAGGCAAATAGTCGGGACCGTATGCAGTCACTGACACACATATTGGCAACGCACCAGGGTAACCTGCGTTAGAGGTAGTCTCATTACCCGCCGCAAAGATTACGAGGTTCTGGCCGATAGCCGAGTGGTTGCAGTTCTCGGGGTTAACGAAGTACTTGATTGCGTTATACTCAAGCGATGTGGCGTTGATGTATGCGTTGTCGCTTGCGAATGAGTTGGGGTCGTAGGCGTATGAGCACTGCGCGATACATGCGCCATTGTCGGCAGCATAGATAAAGGCGTTGCTCATATCGCGGTCGCTGGCAGCAAAAGCACCATCAAAGACCTGACAGCCCATAACGCGTACTCCATCACCGCTACCTGAACCACCAGCGATAGAGCTGATACCCACGCCGTTGTTGTTCACCGCAGCGATAACACCCGCAACGTGTGTACCGTGGCCAGACTCACCCTCTGTTGTCCAGCTAATCTTACCATTAGAGTAGCCTGCAGAGTTGAAGTTGTAGCCATAGATATCGTCAACATACTTGTTGCCATCATCATCTACGCCCTCTACGCCATTAAGCTCCGCCTCGTTAATCCACATAGATGCAGCGAGGTCGGGGTGGTTATACTGCACAGGACCATCAATAACTGCCACGATAACATCGGGCGAGCCTGTGCACAACTCCCAAGCATCAAGGACACCTACATCAGCACCCTCGCGTGCAGTCTTTGCAATGGCCTCATCACCCGAATTGTGGAGGTTCCACTGATACTTTGCATATGGGTCGTTGAACGATGACATAGGCACCAAGGCGCGTGTCTCGGCCATATCGCCCATAGGACGAGCCTTGAAGTCCGAAGCCAACGATACAACAGTATTGAACTCGATGGCGTTAACATGCTTGCTGGGGGCCACCTCCTTAGCAAACTTGCGCACAGGGATGCTCTCGTCGAACTCCACCGCGTACCAACGGTGCAAGCCGAGCTCGCGTGCGAGGCGCTCATTCTTTGGGGTAACCAACGCGGGCTTGAAACTCAAGATATCGCGACCGACGAAGATCTCGCTCTTCACAGCCTCGATATCACCCTTCTCGATGCGTGCGATAGTCTCCTCCTCGAGGAACAAAAGCAGAGAACCATCCTCGCACTTGTCTATGGTATTACCCACAAGCTTATGCTCAAGGATTGCCTCTGCCTCCATTGCCTTCTCCCCCTCGACCACTCCTGCATCCTGTGTGCAGGAGATGGTCATAAGAGAGATAATAGCAACGCTTATCGCTATTAGAGATTTTCTCATATTACTTTACGAATTTACGCTCAGCCTTTGCGACCTGTGCATTAGGATCTTTGTATACGAACTCCGAAACATCTGCACAATTCTCAGGATCGAGATACAAAGGCACGCGAGTCACTACGCTGTTGTTATCGTCACCATCCTTCGAGAAGTAGATGAGCGTCAAAGGCTCGTAGAAGTAGCAGTAAGAGTATGACATAGGCTCATTATGCTTACCATACTGCACGAGGTCAAGGATAATCTCGTCATCGGTAGGATATGTGATGTCTGTTACATCGCCAACATATACATCGTAGTAGTAGTCCACAACATCGCCATGAATCTCTACCTCGAGAGGCAATACTGCCCAGCCCTCTGCATCTCCAAACTCGTTGGGGAAGATATCCATAACATCGAAGCCATCGAAGTATTTGTCGGTGTTGATGG
>JAZRAT010000081.1:0-36368 GCA_045634725.1 Alistipes sp.
GCCTTTGCGGGTGGGGCGCGTAACGAATGATGAAGCGAGAGATGCTCAATTATGGGGCTATGGTATCTCTCCTCAATTGTGGCAATCTCGGTTGAGTAGGGCTCGCAGCATGCCACGCTCTCCACGATTAGGGCGTCGTGAATTGAGGCATCGTTGAGCAATAATATATGTCCGCGCGTGTGCGAGTGCGCGCTCGAGGGGTTGTAGGGGTGGGAGTGGACAATCTCCGTGCCCTCGATGTTGTGGCTATGTATGAAGAGAGTGGTTGCCGTTACGTTGAACAGCAACACAGCGAGCATAAGCGCACCAAATAACCCTCTTCTTTTCTCTATAGCCATCTATGTTTGTAGTATCGGTTATACCTCCGATGTGAACTTGAACGTGATATCCTTGAAGTTCTCCTGCGCAATAGCCAATGCGTAGCTTGTGTCGGCGAGGAATACGTCGCGACCATGCTTGTCTACGGCCATGTTGGTGTGCTTACGGCGCTTGAAGTCGGCGAGCTGCTCGGCATTCTCCGACTCAATCCAGCATGCCTTGTGGATAGATATAGGTTCCCAACGACACTTAGCGCCATACTCATGCTCCAAGCGGTACTGGATAACCTCAAACTGAAGTGCACCCACCGTGCCGATAATCTTGCGACCGTTGAGCGACGAGGTGAATAGCTGTGCCACACCCTCATCCATAAGCTGGTCGATACCCTTTGCGAGCTGCTTGAACTTCATGGGGTCGGCATTCTCGATGTAGCGGAAGTGCTCGGGCGAGAACGATGGGATGCCCGTGAACTTGAGCTTCTCACCCTCGGTGAAGGTGTCGCCAATCATGAAGGTACCCGTGTCGTGAAGACCTACGATATCGCCAGGGAAGGCCTCGTCGATGACCGACTTCTTCTCGGCCATGAAGGCTGTGGGAGATGAGAACTTAAGCTGCTTGCCACTGCGCACATGGAGGTAGTTCTTGTTACGCTCGAACTTACCCGAACATATCTTCATGAAGGCGATACGGTCGCGGTGGTTGGGGTCCATGTTTGCGTGAATCTTGAAGATGAAGCCTGTCAACTTATTCTCCGAGGGCTCCACCATGCGGGTTGCGGTGGTGGCGTTACGGGGTGATGGGGCGATGCGGATGAAGCACTCCAACAACTCGCGAACACCGAAGTTGTTTACCGCCGAGCCGAAGAATACGGGGGCGAGCTCACCTGCGAGGTAGTCCTCACGGCGGAAGGGCTCATAGACACCCTCCACGAGGTCAACATTCTCGCGAAGCTGTGCAGCGAAGTTCTCGCCTATGTACTGCTCAATCTCCTTTGATGCGAGGTCCGAGATGTTCACTGTCTCGGCATCGGCTGTCTGACGCTCATCAGATGTGAAGAGCGAAAGGTTTTTCTCGTATATGTTGTACACACCCTTGAACGTGTCGCCCGAAGAGATGGGGAATGCCAAGGGGCGCACCTTAATCTTGAGCTCGTTCTCCACCTCGTCCAACAAATCGAATGGATCCTTCGAGGGGCGGTCGAGCTTGTTGATAAAGACGATAACGGGGGTCTTGCGCATACGGCAGACATCCATCAAACGGCGTGTCTGTGTCTCGACACCCTTAGCACCGTCGATAACGATGATTACAGAGTCTACGGCCGTAAGTGTGCGGTATGTATCCTCGGCGAAGTCCTCGTGACCAGGGGTATCGAGGATGTTGATCTTGACATCCTTATACTCGAAGCCCATCACAGATGTCGCCACAGAGATACCACGCTGACGCTCAATCTCCATAAAGTCGGAGGTTGCACCCTTCTTAATCTTGTTGCTCTTTACGGCTCCCGCAACGTGGATCGCGCCACCGAACAAAAGGAGCTTCTCGGTAAGTGTTGTCTTACCGGCATCGGGGTGTGCGATAACGGCAAACGTACGTCGTTTAGTAATCTCGTCAATAAGTGCCATAGGGACAATCTTTTAAGTTTTTAGGGCGCAAAGATAACAATAAATTGTTAATGTGCAAAATATAGCATCGAAGAGCTAAAAAAGTGTGGATTGCGTGCCCATAGTTTAAAACTTTTTTGTATCTTTGCACCAGCATTGGTTCTCTTGGGCACGCTGCCCAACGGAGATTAAAAGGGAAATGGGTGTGAATCCCATACAGTTCCCGCTGCTGTGAGTTCTCATAAGACTCTACGACATCATATTGTCACTGAGGATGTTATCCTTGGGAAGGCATCGTAGAGTAGAACAAGTCAGAAGACCTGCCAAGCGTTTATAACGAGATTGTGCCTGCGGCGAATGGGCTGGTCTGCGACTTGATGTTTTCAAGGATTACATATTTAGGCGTAAAGGATTCAGGCGTGGCGTCATTGTATGGCCAAAGAAGCATATCCGAGCCAACGTAGTATTATCGCAGCATAGCCAAAAGTGGGGTGTAGTGCACCTTCTCGTTGTGTTAAAGTTTACGGTGAATGACCTTTTAACAACTACATTATGAGAAGATTATTATGCTTGGCTCTTGGCGTGGCAGCTACGCTGATGGCAATGGTAGGATGCTCCTACAACGATGAGGCAATCTGGAACGAGATTGGGAATGTGAAGGATCGAGTTGAGATGCTCGAGGAGTCGGTAATCAAGACCAATGAGGATATCGCTGCGTTGCAGACCATAGTCAGCGCACTGCAGAAAAATGTCTATGTTGTGTCGGTGACTCCTACCGCAGAGGGATACACTATTGTATTCTCGGATGGTACCACTGCCGAGATTAAGAATGGCAAGGATGGTACGAATGGCACAAATGTCCCCGTTATCTCCGTGAAGCAGGATGCTGATGGTAACTACTACTGGACTATGGATGGCGAGTGGTTGTTGGTTGATGGTGAGCGTGTTAGAGCAAATGGCATTGATGGCGAGAATGGCGCTAATGGCAATGATGCAGTAGCTCCACAGGTGCGTATTAACGATGTGACCAAGGAGTGGGAAATCTCTACCGATGGTGGCATGACATGGGTTTCGACAGGTGTCGTAGCCGAGGGTAAGGATGGTGCTAATGGTGCAAATGGTAATGACGGCGCAAATGGTGCAAATGGCGACTCGTTATTTAAGTCCGTTGACACCTCGCACCCCGACTATGTGATTATCACATTGGCCGATGGCACAGAGTTGCGCCTTGCATGCTACGATGAGCGCGCCCCCAAGTTTATAATTGTCGATGCCCCCGAGGTTGCGGAGGTGGCCTTTGGTACAACCGCAGAGTTTGTGGTTGATGCTGATAATATCGCTGATTATGTGGCTAATACACCCGAGGGATGGAGGGTTACATATGCCGAGAATATCCTCGCTGTGACTGCCCCTACGCAGGATGTGTGCCACTACGATGTGGAGGGTGTGATTGCCCTTACCGTGGTGTCGGATGAGGGTAAGAGCCTTATCGTGAAGCTTCGCGTGGTGGCTGTTGAGGCCGAGGAGGAGCTTCCCTACGAGTTGCGCATATTGACCTTCGAGGATGCCGACGCCAAGTTCTATCCATACACATTGGACTACGCAGGTGTGGATATTACAACGTGGAGCGACCTTGTGGATGACCCGCAGTATGGTGGTCCGCTAACATATGGCGACTATATGTCGACGATGTACACATGGTGGGATGAGGGCAATACGGAGCTTATGCACACCTTCCCCGACAACTACGCATATTGCTTCTGGGGTGGTGGCCACGCCATCTCGAACTACTGGGGCGAGGGCTTTACTGACGAGGATAGGGACAAGCATATCGCAAAGTACTATGGCGAGGACTTCGTGGAGAATAATGCGGGCAACGACGCTATGCTAGGCTGGTTCAACCTCCAGATGATGATTCCCGTAGCACCACACTCGGGCGATAACTTCTGCGTGCACTATGGCTACAAAGACTTCTTCTCGTATGTGGAGAACTTACCTGAGATTGTTTTTGCTGATGGTGAGGCGCACGTCGTAGACCATATGTATGTCACTAACACCAACTATACGCTCAATCAGCTATATATGGGTGTTAAGAGCGAGGCGGGCAATAGCTTCGGTGGCAACTGGACAGGCTTGACCGAGAGTGCGTGGCTGAAGCTTGTGGCGCAGGGTTTTGATGATGTCGATGCAGATGCCTATGCCGAGCCTATCAGCGAGGTTGAGTTCTACTTGGTGCAGGGCGAGGATGTGGTCGTAGATTGGCAGAAGTGGGATTTGAGTGAGCTTGGTGCGGTTGCTAAGGTACGCTTTAATTTCCACTACTCCGACGATATGGGTGGAAAGTATGGCTTTACCATTCCTGGCTACTTCGCCTACGATGATGTAGCAGTACGCTTTGATAAATAACAGATAATGAGAAAAGTTTTAGAATTTTTGTTTTTAAGTGTGATGGTTGTAGTCGCCTCGTCGTGCAATATCGACGAGGAGATTACGGCCTCTTTGCCTCCAAAGATATACCTCGATAGCAGCTCTGGTGTCTACACCGTAAAGCAGGGTCGCGAGGTGATTATTGCCCCCTCGTATGAGAATGCCGAGGGTGCAACCTACAGCTGGAGGATGGATGGCCGCCTTATCGGCAACGATGCGTCGCTTGCGTTCATGCGCGAGAGCGTGGGCGAGTACTACATCCTGCTTACCGTGACGGCTGATACGGGCTCGGATAGCGAGGAGATTCGTGTAGATGTGGTTGAGTTAGAGATACCTACGGTCACCATCGCGGGCAGTGACAACATCACCGTTGCATTGGGCGCGGAGGTTAAGCTCAACGCCTCGGTGCGCAAGACATCGCTCCCCACAACCTTCGCATGGAGCGTCAACGATGAGGCTGTAAGCGAGGAACTTACCTACACCTTCGAGGCTGATGCGTTGGGTACTTATAGCGTTGTGGCGAGCGCCACGAACGAGGATGGCGCACATAGCGACACCATTATAATCGAGGTGGTAAATCCCGAGGATATGCCCTTCGTCTGGGAGTTCGACCGCGAGGCCTACCACACCGTAGCGGGCAGAAAGTTGCGCATTGCACCCTCTGCTATAAGCGAGGTGGAGGGCGTAGCCTATGCGTGGAGTGTTGAGGGCGCTGAAGAGGTTATTTCCGAGGAGTCGAGCCTGACATTTGTCGCAGAGAGTGCGGGCGAGTATCGCATTACGGCAACGGCAACTGCGGAGCGTGGCTCGGGCGATGTCGCAATCACCCGCAACTTTGTGGTTACGGTCTACGAGGAGGGTGTTTATCGCCGTGAGGTAAATGCCTCATCCAAAGCGGATTGGAGCGAGGTGTTCGACTATACTCCCGCCCCTGGTCAGTTTATCAACGAGCTTAAGACGGGTGGCTTCGATGGCACGCAGACAACACCTGAGACGGCAATAGCCTATGCCGAGGAGCGCATGAGAGAGGAGAACTGGGTGTCGTTGGGAGGCTTCGGCGGCTATATTGTCATGGGCTTCGACCACAGCATTGCCAACTCGGGAGACTACGACTTTGGCGTTAAGGGTAACTCCTTTAATGGCTCATCGGAGCCTGGCATCGTGTGGGTTATGCAGGATGAGAATGGCAATGGCGAGCCCGATGATACATGGTATGAGTTGGCTGGCTCGGAGACGGGTAAGGCTACAACCATACAGAACTACGCCGTGACATACTATCGCCCAAGCGGTGCGGGTATGCCCGTGCAGTGGACCGACAACCTCGGCAACCATGGCGAGGTGGACTACCTCAAGCAGTTCCACCGTCAGGACTACTACTATCCACTCTGGATTGAGGAGGATAGTTATACGCTCACAGGTACATGCCTTGAGCCTCGTAACTACGACGCTTCGGGCAATGGCTCATACTGGGTGAATGACAAGTACGACTGGGGCTACTCCGATAACTTTAGCCCTGTGGACCGCCTCACTGATGAGGATAATGCCGAGGGCGAGGTCAATGCCAACCACTTCAAAATTTCGAACGCCATAGATTGCTTTGGCGAGCCTATTCACCTCGACTACATCGACTTTGTGAAGGTGCAGGTGGGTGTCAATGCCAAGAGTGGCTGGCTGGGTGAGCTCTCTACCGAGGTGTGTGGTTTCTTTGATTATAATATGAGTAAGTAGTATGGTAGCGAAATGTGTTAGGATGGCGATTGTCGCAATGCTCTTTGCCCTATGCTCGTGCATGAAGTGGGAGTATGGCATCGAGGAGGATTTCGACATGTCGGCTTCGGGCGAGGGACTCTTCATCTGCAACGAGGGTAACTTCCAGTATGGCAATGCCACACTTTCGTACTACGACCCCGTGACCAAGAGCGTGCAGAACGAGGTCTTCTACCGCTCCAACGCCATGAAGCTCGGCGATGTGGCGCAGTCGATGGTCATCCGCGACGGCATAGGCTGGGTGGTGGTGAACAACTCGCACGTCGTCTTCGCCATCGACATCAACACCTTCAAGGAGGTGGGACGCATCACAAACCTCACTTCGCCACGCTACATACACTTCGTCTCGGACGACAAGGCCTACATCACGCAGATTTGGGATAATCGCATCTTTATCGTCAACCCCAAGCGCTACGAGGTTACGGGCTACATCGAGATACCGAATATGACCATGGAACAGGGCTCTACGGAGCAGATGGTGCAGTATGGCAAGTATCTCTTTGTCAACTGCTGGTCCTATCAGAACCGCATCATCAAGATTGACACCGAAACCGACCAAGTCGTAGACGAACTCGTTGTAGGCATCCAGCCTACCTCGCTTGTTATGGACTGCAATAATAAGCTATGGACCGTGACCGATGGTGGCTACGAGGGTTCGCCCTATGGCCACGAGGCGCCCTCGCTCTACCGCATCGATGCCGAGAGTTTTACCATCGAGCAGCAGTTCAAGTTCAACTTCGGCGACTGGCCCTCGGAGGTGCAACTAAATGGCACAAAGGACAAGATATATTGGCTCAACGACGACGTATGGGAGATGGACGTAACGGCAGACCGCGTCCCCGTGCGCCCCTTCCTGCCATACAATGGCACGCTCTACTACGGCCTTACCATCTGCCCCCGCACGGGCGATGTCTACATTGCCGATGCCATAGACTATGTACAGCAGGGCATGGTCTATCGCTACTCGAAGGATAGGGAGCTCCTCGATAGCTTCTATGTTGGTATAATCCCTGGCGCATTCTGCTGGAAATAACTCGAGGCTATGCGAAGACTACTACTCATACTTGCGATATTGATTACGCCCTATCTCGCTGTTGCACAGGAGCATGATAACAAAGATTGGGTGCGCAAGGGGCTTCATATCCCCGAGGTTGCGGTATATGGCAACCGCCCCATAAAGGAGATAGGCACGCAGCAGACCAAGTTCGACACGCTGGCGCTCAAGGAGAACATATCGCTCTCGATGGCCGATGTTCTCACATTCAATTCGGCAATCTTCGTGAAGAGCTACGGTCGTGCTACGCTCTCTACCGTGGCCTTTCGTGGCACCTCGCCCTCGCATACGCAGGTGTCGTGGAACGGCATGAAGATAAACAACCCGATGCTCGGCATGACCGACTTCTCGATGATACCCTCATACTTCATCGACGACGCCTCACTCCTGCATGGCACATCCTCGGTGAATGAGACGGGAGGTGGCCTCGGTGGTGCGGTGAAGCTCTCTACAAAGCCCGCGCAAGCCAAAGGCTTCGGCTTGCAGTATGTTCAGGGCGTAGGCTCGTTCAAAACCTTTGATGAGTTCCTGCGTCTGACCTATGGCAACGACCACTGGCAGATTTCGACGCGTGCGGTCTACTCATCCTCGCCCAACGACTACAAATTCCGCAACCACGACAAAAAGATAAACATCTACGATGAGGATATGAACATCGTAGACCAGTACTATCCCATCGAGCGCAACCGCAGTGGTTCGTACAAGGATTTGCATATTCTGCAAGAGGTCTACTACAACACGGGCAAGGGTGACCGCCTCGGCCTAAATGCCTGGTACATAAACTCTAACCGCGAGCTCGCGATGCTCACCGTAGACCATGGCGACGCCACCGACTTCGATAACCGCCAGCGCGAGCAGACATTCCGCGGTGTGATGTCGTGGGATCATGTGCGTAGCAACTGGAAGCTCGGCGCAAAGGCGGGATATATCTACACATGGATGGCCTACGACTATAAGCGCGATGTGGGCAACGGCACCATGGCACACATGACGCGCTCGCGTAGTCGCATCAACACCTTCTATGGTCAGGTAGATGGCGAATACTACATCGGCAACCAGTGGCTCTTTACGGCCAACCTCTCGTTGCACCAGCATATCGTGGAGAGCGAGGATAAGAATATCATACGTCAGGATGGCAACAAGGCTATCGTGGGCTACCGCAAGGGCCGCCCCGAGCTCTCGGGATCGCTATCTGCAAAGTGGCGACCCATAGACCGCTTCGGCCTCTCGCTCGTCATCCGCGAGGAGATGTTCGGTCGCGAGTGGACACCCATCATCCCCGCGCTCTTTGTCGATGGCGTGCTATCGGAGAAGGGTAACATCATCGCCAAGGCCTCCGTGTCGCGCAACTTCCGCTTCCCCACGCTCAACGACCTATACTTCCTCCCTGGCGGTAACCCCGACCTGCGCAAGGAGTCGGGATGGACATACGACACAGGCCTCTCGTTTGCCGTGGGCAAGGAGGGCGTCTACTCGCTGAGTGGCTCGGCAAGCTGGTTCGAGTCCTTCATCAAGGATTGGATTATATGGCTACCCACACCCAAGGGCTTCTTCTCGCCCGAGAACATCAAGGATGTACACGCCTACGGCGTAGAGCTCAAGGGTGACCTCAACGTAGCCCTCGCCAAGGAGTGGCATCTCGGCCTTAATGGCACATTCTCGTGGACACCCTCAATAAATGTCGGCGAGCCCCGCACACCCGCAGACCAGTCTGTGGGCAAACAACTCCCCTATATTCCCGAGCTATCATCCACCGTAACTGGTCGCCTCACATGGCGCTCATGGAGTTTTCTATATAAGTGGTGTTACTACTCCGAACGATATACCATGTCGTCCAACGACTACACTCTCACAGGTAAGCTCCCTCCCTACTTCATGTCAAACATCTCCCTCGAGAAGGGATTTACCTTTAAGTGGGCGGACATATCCATTAAGGGTGCAGTGAATAACCTCTTTAACGAGGAGTATCTCTCCGTACTCTCACGCCCCATGCCGGGTATTAATTTTGAGGTATTCCTCTCCATCACCCCCCATTTCAAGTGATAAGAGGCCGATTGCGGCCCCTAACAAAAAATGGCAGCAATGGAATGTACGCTTTAGTACTATCCATCGCTGCCATTTTTGCCGAGTGTTGCACTCGACCTCTTCTGACTTGAAATATCGCGCTAATGAAGCTTCGTGCATCGCATGAGCGGTGCTCGCCTACCAATTTCTAAAACTATTCCACGAACTATTCTGCTCCGCCTTGGTCTCAATCTCGTCGGGCAGGTTCACAAAGAAGTCGAAGCCCGTCCAAGCCTCAATCTGGTCGACAGTGGCGGTGTGCTTATCATAGCCACCCGAGTATGTCATATTCTCGAACCAGAAGCCTACGGTGGTGGCATCCGTAACCTCGCCAGCACCATTAGTCTCGACCTTAAGCACAACCTTATAGAAGTAGTTGGGGATGGGCACGCGCTTGCTATCATCCCTCGCCGAGGTATACGCCACAGCCCTGTTTTCGCCCTCCTTATTGAACGCTACGCCCGTAACGATATATATCAGCTCCGTCTCGCCAACCTTTTGCAATGCCGCCTCAAGGCGTTGCCAGATGCCACCATTGAAGCCATCCTGCACCTGGGGCACGGAGTTAGTGACGTAGAAGGTCTGCTCCTGCATGCTCTTAATGCCATTGCGTGAGGCGTTGGGGATGAGGTGGCCTCGCGAGTAGATGTCTGAATCGGAATAACTACGACGGCAGAGGTTTACCTGATCCGAGATGCTGATATAGGGATTCCAGTCCCAGTTGTTGGGGCGCTCGATATCTCCCATATGCTTGCTCTCTAGGGGGTAGGCCACCCACATAGAGGTGTAGGTGCTCTTGTCGTAGAGGAGTGAGTAGTTGCGCTCGTTGTCATCCACAATCGTTACCATAACCGCATTGGGGTACTTGCCCTCGGGGGCTATGGCGGGCATCTCCAGCCACTCGCCAGCGGGAACAACCGCAGTGGTGGCGGAGTTATCCACCTCCCTATTTTCGCTCTCGGGGCTTACCACCTCTACAGCGTTGCTCTCCGTATTCTCGTTTGTTGCAGTTGTAGCACCCACGCATGAGAGCATGAGGAGTGTGGCAAGCATAACCGAAAGGAGTGTTATATTGCGTTTCATAATAGTGGGGATTACTTGAATAGTAACTGTGCATACTCGCCGAGGTAGATGCGCCAATTGCGCCAGATGTGTCCACCCTCGCTCTCGCGGTAGGTGTAGGGGTAGCCCTCGCTATCGAGCAACTCGCGGTAGCGCACATTCTCCTGGTAGAGGAAGTCATCCTTGCCGATGCTTATCCAATAGAGCTTGACGCCCTCCTGGAACTGGCGCTCGAGCTTCGCCTCGGTGTTGGCATAGGTATCGACGCCCTCCTTGCCACGGAAGATGGCAGCGGAGAAGAGACCCACATAATCAAACATCGTGGGGTACTCCTTCGAAATCTGCATAGAGTGGAAACCACCCATCGAGAGGCCTGCAATGGCGCGATGTGAAGGCTTCGCCTTGGTGCGGTAGTGGTCGTCGACCCACTCCACAATCGAGGGGAACATAGCCTCGAACGAGCCATCCATAGAGCCACTCATGTAGGGTCGCCACATGCCCTCGTGTGAGTAGCCGGGGGCTGAGACATGCTGTGTGCAACCATTTGTCATAACCACAATCATAGCCTCGGCCTTACCCTCGGCGATAAGGTTATCCATAATCTCTGCCACGCGACCCGTAGCCGACCATGCATCCTCGTCGCCACCCATGCCGTGCAAGAGGTAGAGAACGGGGTAGCGACCCTTGCCCTCCTCATAGCCCGCGGGGGTGTAGATGGTCATACGGCGCTCGCGGCCATCGCTAACCTTAGCCCATACCTTCGACATTGTGCCGTGGGGTACATCCTGTGCGGCGTAGAGGTTGCCACGCTCGCCAGGGATGATGAAGTAGTTCATCTGCGAGCCCACGTCGCGCATGACGTAGCTATTCATGGGGTCGTTGACATGGTCGATGCCGTCGACATTGAACCAATAGCAGTACAACTCCGAAGCCAAAGGTGCCGATATATACTCCCACACACCCTCTCCGTTGCGTGTCATAGCCACATTATCCACAAAGTCACCTACGAGCGTAACACGCTCAGCATTGGGTGCATATAGGCGTATGGTGACGCTATTGTCAGCATTAATCTCGGGTGATACGTTGGCATCCTTCTGCCAAAGGTTCTGCTGTGCGCTGAGTGTCGCAACTCCCGCAAGGAGCATAGCGACGATGGTTAGCATAACTCGCTTCATAGTGGTATGTGTTTTATTTTGTTTCACTTTTATCCGCACCGAGTTTTACGTCGCGTGCACCGAGGATGTAGTATGCCACATGGTCGCTGAGGCGCAGGATGCGCGATATGAGTAGCGATATCGCCACAATAGCGACTGCTACGGCAACACCCACAAAGAGGGGGATAAGGATATTATCTGTGCCAGCGATATAGGGGTAGAGGAATGTTGGCATGCATAGCAATACGAAGTAGTGGAGCAGGTAGACATCGAGCGTGTTGCGACCTACGAACTGCAGAGGCTTGCCGATAAACTTGTTCTCGGAGAAGAAGTCGCCATAGCGGCGGAAGAAGCCAAAGATGGTGAAGATGCCACAGTAGCCGATGATGGCAACGAGCAAGCCCTTGATTATGAAGAACAACTGCGTGCCGATGTATGACTGAACGAGCTCGGGGTTGCTCTTGCCCCAAATCACCACCCACGACAAGAGGAATAGCGTAACAACCATGGCACCCATCTTGATGCTCTTATCGAACATGCCATCGAACCACTCGCGGTTACAACTGCACACAAGGCCAAAGACAAAGAAGTGCAGGTAGCGGAATGTGAAGCTCATGGTGAAAATATCGTTGACATTGCCCAATATGGTCAAGTCGGAGCCCGCAAGAAACAGCATGATGGCTATGATATGCAGGCGTCGTGTGAATTGTGGGAGCGTTGTCTTGGCGCGTCGCTCGTGCAACCAGCGTGCTATGTAGTAGAATAGCAACATGTTGAACAGCGCAAGCGTAAACCAATAGCCCTTGTGTGTCATGTGGGTGAAGAAGTTGAGGTATAGCTCGCCCCTGTATATCACCGTGTATATCAAGCCAACCGTCACGGCGGGAACAATCATCGTGCGCACCTTGCTTCCAAGACGAGATATCGTCTCCTTGCCACTCCATGTCTGTGTCATGCGGAACGAAAGGAAACCGCTGATGAAGAAGAACATCGGCATGCGTAGGTTTATGAGAAACAAGTTGAGGGGTGTGTCGTTGGGAATGTATATGTGGCTGAATACCACCAATATCATGGTAAGACCGCGGAGCGCATCTATATAGCCAATACGTTTTGTTTGTGCCATTTTTGCTGTTAGTTGATTAAAATCGAGCAAAGGTAGTAAAAATCGGCCAATTTGACCTAATTTAGATACTTTATTATCTATGCGTGCGATACGCAGTGAGTTTTTTTACTACCTTTGCCTACGCGCCACGGTGCTGGTGACACACTTTGTCTTATAGAGTTGTAGCATGAAAATTGGAGTAATTTCAGATACGCATGGCACATTCGACGATGTGCTCAAGAACTTCCTCGCACCCTGCGACGAGGTGTGGCATGCGGGCGATTTCGGTTCGTTGGAGACGGCAGATGCTATCGCGGCATTTAAGCCCCTGCGTGCTGTGTATGGCAATATCGATGGTGGCGTTATGCGACGCATATACCACGAGAGCAACTGCTTCGAGGTCGATGGGTGCAAGGTGCTCATGATGCATATTGGCGGTTATCCGCGCAACTACTCGCCTAAGGCTCTGCAACTTATCCATGGTGCACGTCCTAAAATCTTTATCTCGGGACACTCACATATCCTCAAGGTTATCTATGACCCTGTCTACGACTTGCTACACATAAACCCTGGCGGCGCGGGCATCTATGGCATACACCGCGTGCGTACGGCCGTTAGGTTCGACATCGAGGCGGGCGAGATAAAGAATATGGAGATTGGCGAATGGGAAAAATGATGTGTAATATAAAGATTATGAAGCGAATAATTCTAATTGCCGTAGTGGCGTTGATGAGTTGTGTGACACTCTCGGCACAGGGTGTTCAGCGTGACACATTCCACTATGCAACGAATGGTGGCGAGGAGCTCTACCTGGATAGGTATGCGCTCGATGAGGCGTCAGATGCCGAGCGCCCATGTATGATATTCGCCTTTGGTGGCGGCTTTGTGCAGGGCGTGCGCGACCATGAGTACTACTCAGTATTCTTTGAGCGTCTCGCGCGTGAGGGCATCGTGGTGGTCTCGATAGACTACCGCTTGGGACTTAAGGGCTTAAACCCTGAGGGCGGTGTCGCCTATATGATTGAGGCCTTCCAAAATGCTGTAAATATTGCAGTTGAGGATATGTACGCTGCGACGAACTATGTAATCGCCAATGCCGAGAAGTGGGGCGTGGACATCACGAAGATTATGATTAGCGGCTCGAGTGCGGGCGCCATCACGGCGGTGCAGGCCGAGTGGATGAGGTGCAACGGTGCCGAGCGTGCCAAGGTGCTCCCCGAGGGCTTCCGCTATGCTGGCGTGGTGTCGTGCGCGGGCGCTATATTCTCCGTGAGCGGCAAACCCAAGTTCGAGTCCGAGCCCGCACCCATGATGCTCTTCCATGGCACATCGGATAGGAATGTGCCCTACGACTATGCCGCGATGTTTGGCGTGGGCTTCTTCGGCTCGGCATACATCGTCAAGCAGCTCGAGAGGCTCGATTCTCCCTATTGGTTCTACTCCGTTGAGTATGCCGACCACCGTATCGCTGGCACACCATATATCTACAACTGCGACCTTATCATGCAGTTTGTCAACGATTTCGTGGTGCGAGGCGAGCGTCTGCAGATTCGCACCGATGTGGTTGACCTCGAGGGCGAGAAGCAACCCACACGCTTCAAGGCGATGGACTACATCCGCACAAACTATAAACGCAAGTAGCGCTGGTTTACCGCCTACACATCCAAATAAAAGGCTTACTTTTTAGAATCTAAAGCGTCGTCTGCGATGTCTAAAAAAGCGTGTAAAATGGAAATATGAGTAGGAATATGTAGAATTAAATTTGCCATTGCTTGCTCGCTGCACTTTGAGTAAATGTGCATTTCTAATTGCTTCATTATTACCATTATCCACACCAGACTTTAATATATCCATAACCTCCCACTTATCTGTGTATGGCGCTGGTTGTGTATTTGCTATGATGTTCTTAATTAGTTTTACTGTAGATCTTGGATACACTAGTAGACAATTGGATGGTATATTAGATATACTTTTCAGCATACTTGAACCGTAAAATACTATTATAGAGTATATTGGGATGTTTTGTAGCTGCTCTGAGGTATTGCGTAAAGCCTCGATATGTGCTGCATTCTGTTTTATGGGGTTGTAGAATTGATGCTTCTCCCGACCATAGGCTAGCACCTGTGTCCACCTATCATGATTTCCATTGCCAAATATCCATCCGCTATAATCTTTTACCTCAAAAACAAAGATGCCTACATTAGTTGGAACAACAAGGTCTATTTGAGTGTGTCCCCGCTTGGTTGGAATATATAAGTCATGAAAGATAGTTGATGCTGGTATTCCTGACTTTATTAGACGATATATGAGGTCTCGTTCCGAACTCTCTCCGCGTGAAAGTGAAGTGACTGTGCTTATAATCTCTCGTTTTTTGCGCTCATGGCGAATAACGAGAATTGCCGATACGATGACTACTATAAGCGCTATTACAAATGTTATGATAACAACAGTTGTCATAATGGTAATTTTTACTTGCTGATATATAGTTCTTAACAAAGGTAATAAAATATTTGTTAGATTGCAAATGCGGTTAGGGATGTACAGCGAGGGACTCGAACGTTCGCAGAAGCTGAGAGGTGACCGAGAAGGGGCGTGATGTGCGGACAATCGTAGATTGTGGGAGTGGGTTGAGTGCATATGCCATGCTTGCATGTGCTGATGCACTCAGCCCATTACCATAGTTGCATAGCAACATAGCACATCACTGCCCACCGAAGATAAGTCATCCGAGGTGCTACAGGAGGTGCGAGTCCCTTTGTCCGCAAAAAAGCGACTGTCAATTAAGACAATCGCTTTTTGTGCGGACAAAGGGACTCGAACCCCCACGCCTCTCGGCATCAGATCCTAAGTCTGACGTGGCTACCAATTACACCATGTCCGCAGGATCTCTAACCCTCGGAAACCACCGAGAGTGCCCAATGTTATTCCCATCAAGCGGTGCAAAGGTAAAAACTTTTTGCAATATACACAACATTATTACGCTTTTTCGCATATTTTTTTCTATTTTTGTATCTTGAACATCGTGGTGGCGTCACATGGTTGATGTCTACTGCGCTAATTAATAGAGAGTTACTATGCCAAAGACCATAACACTGCAACTATCGCCCAAGCAGGCTGCCGATGAGAAGTTCTACATAGCGCGTGCCGCCGAGCGCCTCGGCATCAAGCAGAGCGAAATAGCCCTCGCACGTGTCGTGAAACGCTCCATAGATGCCCGTCAGCGCATGGCGAAGGTAAACCTTTCGCTCGAGATATACATCGACAAGGAGCCCCAGCCCGCACCCCTGCACTTCGACTACCCATCGGTAGATACGGGCACGGAGGTTATCGTCGTAGGCTCAGGCCCCGCGGGATTGTTCGCCTCGTTGCGCCTCATAGAGCTCGGCTTCAAGCCCATACTCCTGGAGCGCGGTAAGTCGGTGCTCTCGCGTAAGCGCGACATCGCGCAGATTAACCGTGGTGGCGACATCAACCCCGACTCGAACTACGCCTTTGGCGAGGGTGGCGCGGGCACATTCTCTGATGGTAAGCTCTTCACACGCAGCAAGAAGCGTGGCGACTATAACAAGGCGTTGCAGACTCTCGTATGGCATGGCGCAAACCCCGCCATCCTCTACGAGGCACATCCACATATCGGCACGGATAAACTTCCACGCATCATATCAAACATCTGCAACACCATCAACGAGCATGGTGGTAGGGTGTTGTTCGAGAGCAAGGTCTCGGGCTTTGTCGTGAAGCAGGGCAGAATCAGGGGTGTTAAGGTCGGCGACAATGTTATCGAGGGTGCTGCCGTAGTGTTGGCTACGGGACACTCGGCGCGCGACATATATGAGTTGTTGTACACGTCGGGTATCGCCGTTGAGGCCAAGCCCTTCGCTATGGGTGTGCGTATCGAGCACCCGCAGAGGCTTATAGACTCTATTCAGTATCACCGCGATGAGCGAGGTGAGTATCTCCCCGCGGCGAGCTATTCGCTTGTGAGCCAGGAGGCTGGCCGTGGCGTCTACTCATTCTGCATGTGCCCAGGTGGCTTTATCGTACCCGCGATGACCGATGGCACGCAGTCGGTGGTTAACGGCATGTCGCCAAGTGGTCGTAACTCGGCATTTGCTAACTCGGGCCTCGTTACGGAGGTGCGCCTCGAGGACTTCGCGCACCTGAGAGAGGAGTGGGGCGAGTTGGCGGGTCTGCGCTATCAGCAGATGTTCGAGGAGCTTGCGCGCCAGCATAGTGGCGATAGGCAGGTGGCCCCCGCACAGCGAGTTTCAGACTTCGTATATGGCCGTGAGTCGCGCTCACTGCCCAAGACATCATACATCCCGGGTCTCACCGCCTCGCGCCTCGATATATGGATGCCCGAGGAGATTGGCGCACGCCTGCGCAGTGGTATCGCTACGTTCGGCAAGAAGATGAAGGGCTTCGTCTCGGATGAGGCTATCGTTGTGGGTGTCGAGTCGCGTACATCTACCCCTGTGCGCATTCCTCGCGACCCAGAGACGCTTATGCATACTCAGGTCGAGGGCTTGTTCCCCGCGGGTGAGGGTGCTGGCTATGCGGGCGGTATCGTATCCGCAGCGTTGGATGGCGAGCGTATTGCTGACGCCGTGGCCCGCTACTGCAAGGCGCATAACTGCTAATAGTCTAAGCGTTACGGGCGGTGTCAACATTAGCAATCATCCTGACTATCGTGGGCTATGTGGCCATGCTCTTTGTTGTGGCGTGGCGCAGTAGCCGTCGTGCCGACAATGCCACATTCTTCACGGGTGGCCGCAGCACACATCGCGCCGTGGCGGCAGTTGCCATGGTGGGCGCTGCGATGTCGGGCGTGACATATATCTCTGTCCCAGGCACGGTGCTTGCGGACAACTTCTCCTATTTGCAAACTTGTCTTGGCTTTATCGTAGGCTATGCTGTCATTGCCTATGTACTTGTGCCTCTGTATTATAAGTTGGGCGTGGTGTCGTTGTACGAATACCTCGACAAGCGCTTCGGCATCGTGGCTCACCGCACGGGAGCATGGTTCTTCTTCGTTGCCAAGACCCTCTCGGCGGCTCTGCGCGCCTATGTTATATGTGTGGTGTTGCAGACCATTCTCTTTGACCACTACGGCATCCCGTTTTGGGTGAATGCCACTATTATGATGTCGCTCGTGTGGCTCTACACGCGCAGGGGCGGTGTTAAGTCGGTGGTGTGGGTCGAGATGCTCAAGACGGTGATTATGGTGGGTAGCCTCGCTACGGCCATCATACTTCTCGCCCGACATATCGGTCTCGATGTGGGAGGTACGGTAGACTATATCGCAAATAGCGACCTCTCGCGCATGATGTTTTTTGATGACCCCATGGAGCGTCGCTACTTCTGGAAGCAGTTCCTGGCGGGCATCTTCTTGGTCGTCGCGATGACGGGCCTCGACCAGGATATGATGCAGACGGTGTTGTCGTGTCGTAATAGGCGCGATGCCCAGCGCAGCATGATGACATCGGTATTTATTCAGGTGGGCGTCATCATCTTGTTCCTCTCGCTCGGCGTATTACTCTATGGCTTTGCCGAGAGTCATAATATTGACGTTGAGGGAGATAGCCTCTTTGGCTATGTCGCTACGGAGGCGGGCCTGCCTGTGGTTATGGGCGTGCTCTTCTTATTGGGCCTCGTAGCCTCGACATACTCCTCTGCGGGCTCGGCACTCACGGCCTTGACCACCTCGTTCACGCTCGATATCATGGGCACGGAGCGTGCGGATGATGTGAAGCTGGAGCGCAGACGTAAGCGCGTGCATACGGCCATAGCGCTGGTTATGCTGGGTGTGATTGTGGTCTTTAACGCCTTTAGCAGCTCGGGTGTCATAACGCTTATCTTCACCATGGCGAGCTACACCTATGGCCCGCTGTTGGGACTCTTTGCCTTTGGTATCCTCACGCGACGCAGTGTGCGTAGTGGCGCTATACCCGCCATCGCAGTAGCCTCGCCTACGATATGTTACATCCTTTCGTCGAACTCCGCAGAGTGGCTCTGTGGTTACCAATTCAGCTACGAGCTTATCATCCTGAATGGAGGGATTACGATGTTGGGACTATGTGTGTTCAGTAAGAAAAAATAGGGAGGTGCAAAAAAAAGTAAATTGGGGTGTCCAAGCGGGCACCCCAATTCTATTTTTAATAGGTTGTATAGCAACCTTGTTAGGCAACTTATTACATCATGCCGCCCATGCCACCACCTGCGCTTGCAATAGTCGAGAGAGGACTCTCCTCTGCCTTGTTAGCCAAGACACACTCTGTAGTGAGGAACATCGATGCGATAGAAGCAGCGTTCTCCAAAGCTACGCGCGACACCTTTGTTGGGTCGATGATACCCGCAGCGAGCATATCCTCGTAGCGGTCGTCGCGAGCGTTGTAACCGAAGGCACCTGTGCCCTCCTTAACCTTGTTCACAACAACCGAACCCTCGCCGCCAGCGTTGGCCACGATCTGGCGCAATGGCTCCTCGATAGCGCGCTTAACGATCTGGATACCTGTAGTCTGGTCGTCGTTCTCGCCCTTCATGCCCTCGAGGCACTCTACGGCGCGGATGTATGCTACGCCACCACCAGGAACGATACCCTCCTCAACTGCGGCGCGTGTAGCAGCCAAAGCGTCGTCTACGCGATCCTTCTTCTCCTTCATCTCAACCTCGGTCGCAGCACCTACGTAGAGAACCGCTACGCCACCAGCGAGCTTCGCCAAGCGCTCCTGAAGCTTCTCGCGGTCGTAGTCAGATGTAGCGTTCTCGATAGATGCGCGAATCTGCTGTACGCGAGCTGCGATAGCCTCCTTCGAGCCTGCGCCGTCAACGATAGTGGTGTTCTCCTTGTTGAGCGTAACCTTGTCGGCAGTACCCAAAGCCTCGAGGCCTGCGTCCTCAATCTTCATGCCCTTATCTGTTGAGATAACTGTACCACCTGTGAGTGTTGCGATATCCTCGAGAATCTCCTTACGGCGGTCACCAAAGCCTGGAGCCTTGCATGCCGCAATCTTAAGTGTGCCACGGAGCTTGTTTACTACGAGTGCAGACAATGCCTCGCCATCGACATCCTCAGCAATGATGAGGAGTGAGCGACCGCTCTGTGCCACGGGCTCAAGGATGCCCATAATCTCCTTCATTGTTGAAATCTTCTTGTCGGTGATAAGGATGTATGGCTTGTCGAGCTGTGCCTCCATCTTCTCGGTGTCGGTGATGAAGTAAGCCGAGATGTAACCGCGGTCGAACTGCATACCCTCAACAACATCTACATGAGTCTCGGTGCCCTTAGCCTCCTCAACGGTGATAACGCCCTCGTTGTTAACCTTGGCCATAGCCTCGGCGATGAGCTTACCAATCTTTGAGTCGTTGTTAGCCGAGATTGTAGCCACCTGCTCAATCTTTGCGATGTCCGAGCCTACAACCTGGCTCTGTGCCTTGGGCGACTCTACAACCTTTGCTACTGCAGCGTCGATACCGCGCTTGAGGTCCATGGGGTTAGCACCCGCTGTGACGTTCTTGATACCCACAGAGATGAGTGACTGCGCAAGAACAGTTGCAGTTGTAGTACCATCACCAGCGTCGTCGTTAGTCTTTGACGCCACCTCGCGTACCATCTGCGCACCCATGTTTGCGAATGTATCCTCGAGCTCCACCTCCTTGGCAACGGTTACGCCATCCTTGGTTACGTGGGGAGCACCGAACTTCTTGTCGATAATCACGTTGCGACCCTTAGGGCCGAGTGTTACCTTTACGGCGTTGCAAAGTGCGTCAACGCCCTCCTTCAAAAGCTCGCGAGCCTCTACATTATATTTGATTTCCTTAGCCATATTTGTCGGTCTTATAAATTTTATTGTAAAAATTCTTATTAGTCGATAACTGCAATAATGTCAGCCTGCTTCATAACGAGGTAGTCCTCACCCTCGTAGTGGAGCTCTGTGCCAGCGTACTTGCCATACATAACGGTGTCGCCAACCTTTACCTCCATCTTAATCTCTGCGGTGCCAGGACCTGCTGCCACCACCTTACCCATCAAGGGCTTCTCCTTTGCTGTGTCGGGGATGAAGAGACCACCTGCGGTCTTCTCCTCTGCGGGATTGGGCTTAACCAATACGCGATCTGAAAGCGGTTTTACTGCCATAGTTTTAATCTTCGTTTTATGTTTTTAATAATATTTTCTGTTTGGTCACTGATTGTGGCAATCTCCATGCCACAGTGCGATTATGTGTGACGTGTCATCGTAAAAAGTTTGCTGACTGACATTTTGTCACCCTATTTCTCGTACTTGTCACCCCATAGGGCACGCATGCGCTCGGCAATCTTCGCCTCCTGGGCATTCTGCTCGTTGGGGGTGTAGAAGCGTGTACCCGCAAGCGACTCGGGCAGGAACTCCTGACGCACGAAGTTGCCCGCATAGTCGTGGGCATATTTGTAGTCAGCACCATAGCCCATGTCGCCCATAAGCTTCGTGGGGGCGTTGCGTAGGTGTAGGGGCACGGGGCGGTTGGTTGTGTCGTGGTTTACCATCGCCAACGCCTGATTTATAGCGGCATATGCCGAGTTACTCTTGGGGCTTGTGGCGAGGTAGATAGTTGTCTCGGCAAGCGTGATGCGTGCCTCGGGCATACCAATCTTATGCACCGTGTCGAAGCAGGCATTTGCCAGAAGCAGGGCATTGGGGTTTGCAAGACCCACATCCTCTGATGCCAGGATAACGAGACGGCGCGCTATGAAGCGTGGCTCCTCGCCTCCCGCCAACATGCGCGCAAGGTAGTAGATAGCGGCATTGGGGTCGCTGCCACGCACCGACTTTATGAATGCCGAGATTACGTCGTAGTGCTGTTCGCCCGACTTATCGTAGAGGGCGATGTTCTGTTGCAAACACTCCGTGACGTAGTTGTCGGTGATGACTATATCGCCATCCGAAGCACCCACGATGATGTCGAGGATGTTCAATAACTTGCGGGCATCACCTCCCGAGAAGCGAAATAGTGCCTCGCTCTCCTTAACCTCTATATGTCGCTTCTGAAGTTCGATGTCGGTCGATAGTGCACGGTCGAGGAGCGTCTGTAGCTCGCTATCATCCATGGGCTTAAGCACATATACCTGACAGCGGCTCAAGAGTGGCGAAATAACCTCGAACGATGGGTTTTCGGTCGTAGCACCGATAAGCGTAACTATGCCCTGCTCCACGGCGCCGAGCAATGAGTCCTGCTGCGACTTATTGAAGCGGTGAATCTCATCGATAAACAGGAATGCGGGGCGTGCGTTGAAGAGGTGCTGGTTCTTAGCCTTGTCGATAACCTCGCGTACCTCCTTTACGCCTGATGTCACGGCCGAGAGGGTGTAGAAGGGGCGGTCGAGGGTGTTGGCGATGATCTTCGCAAGTGTGGTCTTACCCACACCTGGAGGACCCCACAGGATGAATGAGGGTACACTGCCCGTGGCGATGAACTTGCGGAATACGCCATTCTCGCCTACGAGGTGCTTCTGTCCTATGTACTCATCGAGGTTCTGTGGACGCAGACGCTCGGCTAAGGGTTGTAGTGCCATAGTATATAGTGGTGAGGGTGTCGCGAAACACCCTCCGTTGTATAGTTGTTAGTGTTTGATGTCGGCAACCTTGTTGGGGTCGTGCTTATACTTGAACAACACCCAGAAGAGCAAAGCAACAACGAGTGCATAGCCCGCGAAGATGAGCCATGTGTCGCTCCAGCCCTCGGCGATGGCATAGCCATTCGTCACAACCTTGTCGGCAGTCTCCTCAACCGCAGGAACGAAGCGGTTGACTACGGCCTGTGCGCCGAGTGTTCCGACAGTGGCGCCGATGCCGTTTGTCATAATCATGAAGAGACCCTGTGCCGAAGAGCGCATCTCGCCACTTGTATTCTCATTCACATAGAGCGAGCCCGAGATGTTGAAGAAGTCGAAGGCCACGCCGTATACAATCATCGAGAGTATGAACATCCACAAGCCCGAACCGGGGTTACCCAAGCCGAAGAGGCCGAAGCGCAATACCCATGCAAACATCGCAATGAGCATAACCCTCTTGATGCCGAAGCGCTTGAGGAAGAAGGGAATGAGCAAGATGCATAATGTCTCGGAAACCTGCGACAATGAGATTAGCGCATTGGCGTGGTTAGCACCAAAGGTGTTGGCAAACTCGGGGAGGTTCTTGAACGAGGTGATAAAGCCGTTGGCAAAGCCATTGGTAATCTGCAATGACACGCCCAACAACATCGAGAAGATGAAGAAGAGTGCCATCTGCTTGCTCTTGAAGAGCTTGAAGGCGTCGAGGCCGAGGCGTTGCATAAGGCTCTTCTCGCCCTGCGCCTTGCTTACGGGGCAGTGGGGGAGAGCCATGGTGTAGAGCGCCAGGCAGATGCCAATCAAAGCGCACTGATAGAACTGCATGTAGTTAGCCTGGAAGCCCGCGAAGTCGCAGATGAGCATGGCAACAATGAAGCCCACAGTGCCGAATACGCGGATAGGAGGAAAGGCCTTGACGGTGTCGTAGCCACCCTGCTCGAGTGAGGTGTAGGCAACAGAGTTGGACAAGGCAAGCGTAGGCATGTAGAATGCCACGCTCAACGAGTATAGCGCAAACATGGGTGTTATAAGGTCGCTCTGCGCGAAGTAACCCGCGCCAGCGATGAAGATAGCCGCGAGGCCGTGGCAGATGCCCAAAAGGCGCTGTGCGGGAATCCACTTATCGGCGATGATACCCATGATGGCGGGCATGAAGATCGATACTATGCCCTGCATAGCATAGAACCAACCAATCGAATCGCCGTATCCCTCCGAGAAGAGATAGCCTCCCATAGATGTTAGATATGAACCCCATACTGCAAACTGCAGAAAGTTCATAATAATCAATCGTAGCTTTATTGCTTTCATAATCAGTGTGTTAATGCGTTTATGTGGTTGATGTAGCAAAAAAATTTTAACAAAGATATGAAAATTTTTCGCATTTTTCTTTGTAATTCAAAAATATTGTTCTACTTTTGCACCGTCAAAAACAAACAATGGGCTATGGTGTAATGGTAACACTACAGATTCTGGTCCTGTCATTCTTGGTTCGAATCCAGGTAGCCCAACTAAAACGACTCTCATTTTGAGGGTCGTTTTTTTGTTATTATGTTGTTTGCATGAGGTGGCGTGCCGCCACTGCCGTGATGTTATTTGTTTGCCGATGCAAGCATCATGCAAACCCTTTGCTCCATATGCAAAGTCCGAATCCAGGTAGCCCATATATACATATGAAAAGAGACCCCATCTTTTGAAGGATAGGGTCTCTTAATCTCTAATAGGGCATTACTTGCCGTTAAAGCTATTCATGGTGCGGTCGGCACCTACGCTCACGAACGATAGGATAGCGTCGCCAAAGAGCTTCAAGCGCTCGGGCATAAGCTTGTTCTCCTCATCCGAGAAGTCGCCAAGCACATAGTCCACCTGGTGACCGCGGGGGAAGTCGCCACCCACGCCAAAGCGCAAGCGTGCATACTGGTTGTCGCCCAACAACTCGGTGATGTTCTTCAGTCCGTTGTGACCGCCCTCCGAGCCATTCTTACGCATGCGGAATGTGCCGAAGGGGAGTGCTATGTCGTCCGACACCACGAGGAGGTTCTCACGGGGGATGCGCTCCTGGTCCATCCAATAGCGTACTGCCTTACCCGACAGGTTCATATATGTCGAGGGCTTAAGTAGAAAGATGGTACGACCGCGGTGCTTGAGGGTCGCCATAGCGCCATAACGCACCGTCGTAAAAGAGATATTGGATGCCTCGGCTAAGGCATCCAACACTCTGAAACCTATGTTGTGGCGGGTTGCGGCGTACTCCATTCCGATGTTGCCCAGCCCGACAACAAGATACTTCATAACGTAAAGTTATTACTCGTGGTTCGATTACTTCGCAGCGCGTGAAGCACGTGTTACGCGAACGGCGCAAACTGCAGTAGTTGCGGGAGTAACGAATGTGAGGTTCTCCTCCTTAAGGTCGCCAACGAAGATAGTCTGACCAACCTTCAAAGGTGTTACGTCAACAACGATCTCATCGGGAATGTACTCAACGAGAGCCTTAACAGTGAGCTTACGAGCTGAAAGCTGGAGCTTACCACCGATCTTAACACCCTCAGCGTTACCTGTGAGGCGTACGGGAACGTTAACTGCAACGGGCTTGCCCTCCTGAACGCGGTAGAAATCTACGTGGAGAATCTGCTCACGAACTGGGTGGTACTGAACCTCGCGCATAACTGCCTTCTCTACAACGCCGTCGATGTTGAGCTCAACGATGTAAGAGTTAGGAGTGTAGATGAGCTGGCCGAGCTCCTTAGCGTTGATTGTGAATGCCTTCTCCTCGCCACCGCCGTAGATGATGCAAGGTACCTGACCCTCGCGACGAGCTGCCTTAGCGAACTTCTTACCGAACTCCGCACGTGCAGTACCGTTAATCTGAATTGACTTCATAAGTGTTTAATAATTAAATGTTTAACTTCGATACCACTCAGTTGCGATAGTCACTCGCAACCCCATAGATATCTGCTTTGGGACTGCAAAGGTAGTAAAAATTCTCTAATTCACAATTTTTCAGCACTTTTTATCACTTTTTTCTATCCCCTCGAAATGTGACAAGGGCTACCCAATCAGTCGTTGGATAGCCCTGTTAACATTACCATCTGGATGCTATTATCCGCAGTGGAAGAAGCGGTGAACGAGTTCGAGCATGCGCTCGCGGTCGTTGCCTATATCCTCGCGCAGGGTGCGGTCGTCGAATGCGCGCAATGCCTTTAGGATGCCGTCAATCATCGCGGGGCTAAAGACGCCACGAGACTCGAAGATAGCGCGCTGACGCTCGAGGCAGTCTGCCGATGCCGCACAGCTATCGGGTAACTGAGCGAGGTCGTTCAATTTAGCGGCGTTCTCCTTCTTGTGGATATTCACATTGACATATGTCTTCTCGGCAATGTCGAGGGCGTTCTCCAGCTCGAAGCCATAGCGGCATGCTACGACGAGACCTGCGATAAGCTCGTATACATCTGCCGAGCCATCGGGAGAGCGCATCTCCACGGTCTGCTTCTGCGATGTGTCGTAGTCGTGGGGCTTCTCCAAGGGGTTGGCAATCTGACACATATCGCTCTTCGCTGTCCAACCGAGTGGCACACGCACCAATACCGAGCGGTTGCGGTCGCCCCAGCAGATGTTCGTAGGTGCCTCCTGGTGTGGCACTAGGCGGAAGTATGACGTTGGGTTGGTATTGCCGAATGCGGTGATTGAGGGTGCGAGCTCCATCATGCCGGCGATGGCCTTGCGTGCCGTAGCCGAGAGCACACCACTGTCAAGCATCATGTTCTTGCCATCCTTCATTATGCGCATGTGGATGTGGAGACCCGAGCCCGCCTTACCCGCGGTAATCTTGGGCGCGAAGGTGATGTCGAAGCCGTAGCGGTATGCGAGGTTGCGGATTATCCACTTTGCGATGACGAGCTGGTCGGCTGCATCGGCTGCGGCTACGGGGAGGAACTCAATCTCGTTCTGCTCGTATATCATGCCGTCGATGGTGAAGTTACCCACCTCCGAGTGACCGTACTTAATCTGTCCGCCCGCCTGTGCGATGTATGCCATGCACTCGGTGCGGAACTCGTTGAACTTTGCGTAGGGTGCCGACTCGTGGTAGCCCTTCTGGTCGGTAGCGGGGAAGAGGCCCTCGTCGGGAGCGATTACATAGTACTCCAACTCGCCCATAGCCTCGAACTCCATGCCTGTAACCTCATTAAAGGCGCGCAAGGCCTTAAGGAGCGTATAGCGGGGCGCTGATGCCAAAGGCTCGCCATCCTTGTTGAAGAATGAGCAGAGCATGGTCAGCGTAGGTATCTCGGTAAAGGGATCGTGGAAGGCTGTTGCGAAGCGTGGCACGACGTAGAGGTCGCTGCTGCCCGCCTCGATAAATGGGAAGAGGCTCGAGCCATCGACGCGCTCGCCACAAGTTAGTATGGTATCGAGATATGCCGCATTGTTAATGACGAAGTTAAGTGTCTTGAGGCGACCATCACCTGCGGGGTACATGAAGTTGACCATGCGGATGCCGTTCTCGGTGATGTAGTTGATGATGTCGGCCTTAGTAAACTCTCTTGCGGGCTTTCCCAAGAAGGCGACCACCTTATTGGGATTTAGTGCTAACTCTCTGTTCATATCATTCGGAGTTTTTAGATGTATTATAGTCACAAAGTTAGGAAATAAAAATAAAATCGGCAAGAGGCGTGCCGATTTTTTTATTCCGAAAACGATGTGTTATAAACGATGTGTCGCCATCCACTCGGCGAGTGCCTCCGAGGCGTGACCATCCTCTTTGAGTCCTACGCGCTCGGTGAAGAAGGTGTTGAGGCGTGTGGTGTATGCCGTGTTATCGAAACCCTCGATTGTGGCGAGTAGTTGCTCCTCGTTCTCCGCAAGGGGGAATGGTAACTCCCTGAGGTTGAAGTAGAAACCACGGTCGTAGGCCTCGGCATCGGTGGCGTATAGGATGCATGGTCGACTCTGCATAGCAAAGTCGAACATCGAGCTTGAGTAGTCCGTGATAAGCATATCGGCAACCGACAACAGCTCCTGCATGTCGTTGTAGCGCGTAGCATCGCACACGCCCTCGAAGGCCGTGAGGTGCGAGGTGTCTACCTTGCCTATGAGGTTGGGGTGCATGCGCACCAATACTGCTATCTTGTCGCCACCAAACATTCGGCTAATGGCGGGCATAACTCTCGACCAATCAATGGTATATGGCTCTGTGGAGTGGTTCGAACGGAACGTTGGGGCGTAGAGCACTATGCGCGATGTGGGGTCTATGCCGTAGTGGTTTGCGACATATTGGCGCAGGTGCTTACGGCGCTCGGTGTCGAAGAATATGTCGTTGCGGGGTATGCCTCGCTCCATAATCTCGCCATCGTACCAGAAACTCTTGCTCTGCAGTTCGGTCTGCAGGCAGCATCCCGAAATCATCAGGTCGCAGATTCGAGAGTCGGCCTTGGCGCGATATATATAACTGAGGCTCAGTGCCTCTATGGCATCTGCCTCGATGCGTTTGAGTGCCACACCACCATGCCACAACATGACATACTTCTGCCCCTTGCGCTTATGCCAGTAGACGCGCCACGGGTCGGTGCGCACGTTCGAGAATACAAACTCGGCAGAGGCCATAAGCTTCAGATACTCCCATGTGCGGAAGCGCACGCTCTTAACGCCCTTGGGTAGCTCCGAGGTGTTTGCGCCCTTGCGGAAGACCCAGTATATCTCAAATTCGGGGTGGTGCTTATGTAGATACTCGGTGAGGTAGCGGGGGTTGCAACTGTACTGCCTGAAGCCGTGAGAGTGGCACACCACGCGTCCAGGCACGATGGGCGTAGTGAGGTTTGCGACATATGCCACAATGTTTAGGGGTAGCTTGACAATGCGATTGAGTACCCATCCTATGAACTGCGTTATGCGTTTCATCGTCACATAAGTTCGGTTTAGCAATCACAAAGATAGGAAATAATCCTATTATTTGGAAAAAAAAGTGTAAATTTGCCTGATGATATAATACCTACTATGGCCACAAACTTTGATAATGAGGCTCTACGAGCCAAGTATAATCCCGATGGCTCGCGACTTAGGCGCGACCAGATGGAGCTGTTGAAGATGTTGCGCTTTGTCGCCGACATCTGCGATGCCAATGGCATAGAGTGGTGGCTGAGTTCGGGAACACTGCTTGGCGCTGCGCGCCACGAGGGATTTATTCCGTGGGATGATGACCTCGATATTGTGCTTTTGAAAAAGGACTGCAAGCGCCTCGAGCGCATCCTCGAGAGGCTCAATAGCGAGGAGTATGTCTACCACTCGATGCGCACCGATGTGGAGTATGTCAACACCTTTGGCAAGTTCCGCAAGCGCGAGGGTCGCATCACAACCGACAACCGCCGATATGACTACTATAAGTGGGCGGGCATAGGCTTCGACATCTTCGCCATAGAGAAGACAAACTACTTCGCAGCCCGCGCTGCACAAGTCATATACAACAACCTGCAACACCTCACCTCATATATCCGCTGGGGCTGGGTGCGCAAACCCTTGATACGCTTAATCCAGTGTTTGTGCCTCGGTATCATAAACCCCGTTCTGCGCCTTGTGGGACTTATCAACCCACGCAAGGAGTATCACTATACGTTGGGCACGGGCTGGGCGCGTCACACCTTCTATATGAAGGATGCGTTCCCGCTTACGAAGACCAACTTTGAGGGTGAGCAGTGGCCCGTGCCACGCGATATGGATGCCTACCTTACGAATGTATATGGCGATTGGCGCACGCTCCCTAATGATGAGCAGATACGCAAGTGCATCCACTGCAAGGAGTATATAGAGGAGATTTACGGAAAGGATAATAAATAATGAAGAGGGTAATTACTTACGGCACATACGACCTCCTGCATGAGGGTCACATCAACCTTTTGCGCCGAGCAAAGGCGCTTGGTGACTATCTTATCGTGGGTATCACGAACGATAGCTTCGACCGTGAGCGTGGCAAGCTCAATGTGCGCAATAATGTTCTTGAGCGCGTTGAGGCGGTTAAGGCTACGGGCATTGTCGACCAGGTAATAATCGAGGACTATGTGGGTCAGAAGATTGACGACATCCTCAAATACGATGTCGATATCTTTGCCATCGGCTCGGATTGGGAGGGTAAGTTCGACTACCTCTCGGAGTTCTGTGAGGTTGTCTACCTGCCCCGCACCGAGGGTGTCTCTTCGACAATGTTGCGTGCCGAGAGCGAGGTCGTGGTAAATATCGCCATTGTGGGCTGTGGTCGTATCGCACAGCGCTTCTATAGCGAGGTGGAGAGGGTGGATGCAGCCTCGGTGTCGGCATTGTATGATATTAACCGCGAGACAGCCGCAGCGCTTAACGAGTCACTTGTTGTAGATAGCTTCGAGGAGGCCGTAGAGAGGGCAGATGCGGTATATATCGCTACGCCCCACAACCTGCATTACCAGCAGGCGAAGTATGCCCTGGAGCATGGTCGTCATGTGCTTTGCGAGACGCCTATGGTGTTGCGCGAGGCCGAGGCCGAGGAGCTCTATGCGTTGGCCAAGGAGAGAGGCCTGATGCTTATGGAGGCGAACAAGACGGCATATTCGCCCGCCTTCAACCACCTTATCACACTTGTAAAGAGTGGCCTTATAGGTGACGTAGTGGGCATAGATGCCTCGGAGTCGAAGCTCTGGGGCGAGGATAAGCTCAAGCGTGAGCTCGACCCCAAGATGGCGGGTGGCTCGCTCTACGAGATGGGCTCATACCCCTTGCTCCCCATCATGAAGTTGCTCGGCACGGAGTATACAGATATTAATATATATAGTCGCCTGAATGAGAATGGCGTGGATGTCTACACCCGTGGCATCGTGCGCTATCGTGGTGCCGTGGCATCGTTCCAGTTGGGTCTGGGTGTAAAGACCGAGGGCAACCTCGTTATCTCGGGCACACAGGGCTATGTCTATGTCCCCTCGCCATGGTGGAAGACCGACTACTTCGAGTTGCGCTACGAGGACCAGAATCGTAACAAGAAGTACTTCTACAAGTGGGATGAACCGGGCTTGCGCTACGAGATTCAGGAGTTTGTGTCGTGCATCGTGAACCGCCGTGGCTTCTCTCAGCGCCTCACGCCACGCCAAAGCATCGCCATGGCGCGCGTCATGGAGCAGTTCGCCAAGCGTGAAAACTTCTTCGAGATATAGACCTAATATAATATAGAGAAAGGGGTATTCGACCTAAGTGTTGAATACCCCCTCTTTTTTTGTCACTCCATGCGACCGTTAGCCGATGGTGTGCATGCGTATCGATGCCTTGATAAGGGCTATGGCGCGAACACGGTCTATCTCGACCTCCTTGTCCGCATGATGCTGGTTCTGACTCACGAGGCGTATGTAGCCCTCATGCTCCGACTTCTGCACATACTTAACGGTGATATACTCCTCGCCATCGATATCTATCGAGAGCAGATACATGTCACCCCAGAATACATCACGAACATCGTTAAGTTGCTTATAGAGAATGATGTCGCCACTCTTGAGCAATGGATACATCGAGTCGCCCACTACATATATCGCACCATCGCACTTGGGTAGATTGGGGATGTTGATGTAGTTCACGGGCTCGAAGTGCTGTTGTTGCTCGAATAGAGGAATGAGACCCGCAGTGCCCTCGATGGAGTAGAGTGGCACGCTCTGGAGTGGTAGTGAGCGGTCGGTGCGCAAGTTGTAGGATGTTAGGTCGGGCTCGGCATTGAACATCTTACCCTCGCCAGTCTCAATCCAGTCGGGGTTAACATTAAAATCTTGAACAAGGATGTTCTTGTTGCGTGCCGATAGGCGCGCCTTGCCTGTCTCGATCATTGAGAGTGCTGCCTTGCCGATGCCAAGTCGCTGTGCCATTTGCTCTTGTGTCATCTCCAACTGTTTGCGCATAAGTCTCACGCGCTCGCCTATGGTATCCATATAAAAATAATCTATATTAAATAATTGAATAAACCTCTTGACAAAGTAAGTATTTGAACTTATATTTGCACCACAAAGTTAATATATTTATTTTAAAGTTACAAATATTTTACCTAATAATTAAATAATAAACCCTAAAAAATCAATTATGTACGAAACAACACCTACAATTTACTTTAAGATTGCCGAACTGCTCCTGGAGAAAATCGGCATGCGCGACTTCTTCTCAGGAAGTGTGTCGCTCGCAGATGGCGACGTTGAGTGTCGCTTGGTATGCACCCTTGTCGTGGATCGCGAAAAGGGGGATCCTCGTCAGGTAGTAGCGCTCTTACCCGTGTGGTGGGAGTTTGAAACGGTCGTTGATGGCAACGAGGTATTAAATGACTTCTCGTGGCGCGAGATGCTCGAAGCCGTAGAACTATAAACTCGCACGCCTATGGAGACACTATCATTTTGCGACTTTGCCCAGAGGGTATATCCATTTCTGGAGTTCACGCCATTTCATAGCACCTACTATGCCATACTCGAGGCCTTTGCCCAGGGGCGCATCCCCAAACTTATTGTGTCGGTTCCTCCGCAACATGGCAAGAGCGTGGGCTCTACGACCCTCCTTCCCGCCTATATGCTTGGCTTAGACCCCGATATGCGTATCGCCATAGCCTCCTATTCGGGTACGCTGGCCTCGAAATTCAACCGCCGAGTACAGCGTATCCTGGAGTCGAGGGAGTATGCCGACATCTTCCCCGAGACAACCATCAAGCGTGGCACGAAGCCCGCAGCCTATATTCGTACCTCGGACGAGGTGGAGATTATCGGCTACAAGGGAGAGCTTATCAGCGTGGGACGCGAGGGCTCGTTGACGGGAAATCGTGTCGACTGCTTCATCCTTGATGACCTGTATAAGGATGCTATGGAGGCGCAGTCGCCTGTGGTGCGCGATAATTGCTGGGAGTGGTACACCTCTGTCGTACGCACACGCATGCACAACGCGTCGCGCGAACTTATTGTATTTACTCGCTGGCACGAGGAGGACCTCATAGGCACGTTGTTGCAAACCGAGCCATATCGTGTGTTGCGCTCGCTTGAGGATATTAACGAGGCGGATAAGGATACATGGCTTGTGCTTAACTTTGAGGCTCTCAAGGCCTCGCCACCCACCGAGGTGGACCCTCGTGCCGAGGGTGAGGCGCTATGGCCCGCACAGCAGAGCCGAGAGTTGCTCCTTGCCAAGCGTCGCCTCGACCCCGTGCGCTTCGAGGCTATGTATCAGGGTCACCCCTCGACAAAGGAGGGACTGCTCTATGGTGATAACTTCCGCGAGTACGATATCCTGCCACGCGATGTCGTGGCGCGAGCGAGTTATGTCGACACGGCAGACGAGGGCGAGGATTATCTGTGTGCAGTCGCCTATGTTGTTGATACTGACGGGGTGATATATGTTACGGATGTGGTCTATTCGCGCGAGCCGATGGAGCACACCGAGCGCCTCGTCTCGGCTATGTTCCGCACGAATAACACGCTGCGTGCCGCGGTTGAGAGCAATAACGGTGGCAGGGGCTTTGCCCGCGCTCTGCAACGCCTCGAACCCAAGGTGCGCGTGGAGTGGTTCCACCAGAGTGGTAACAAGGAGGCGCGCATACTCTCGAACTCTGCCACGGTGCTACATACCATACGCATGCCACGCGACTGGGCACAGCGCTGGCCGGAGTTCTATGCCCACCTCACAACCTTCCGTCGCCTCTTTAAGTCCAATCGCCACGACGATGCTGCGGATGTGTTGACGGGAATCGTAGAGCGCGAGGTGACACCCGCATCGAATGGCAAGTGGCAGAGGGCGCGGTTTATATAATCGTTTGTTAGCTTGAACAAAAGGTCAAACGTAGACTGCTATGTAATTGCATAGAATTTTCGTGTATTAAGCAGGTCAACTGATGAGTTTTCTCGTGATGACAATTTTATTTTTATGCCTTAGGTGTATAATTTAGAAAAAAGATATAAATTTGTGTTGTCTAAGGTTTAAATGTTATTTTTATTATTTATGAGAAAACTTAAGATCCTTCAGCTTATTGTAAGCATTATATTCTTTATTCTGTTGAGTTGTAGTCTTATCACAAGTGTTTTGTATGCAGCGGGCATACATGTAGACGCAATTATCTCACAAGTATTGAATTTTGTTCATGCCACTTCATTTGCGGCTCTACTGCTGATTATATTAATTGCTGGTTTAAAGACTGCTAAGCGGTGGATGGCGAAGGTTGCGCTTGTGTCCGGAATTGTATACTCGGTGTTAATATTGGTCGAGAAAATTCTTTGGATAGTGGTCTATACATTGCTTGGAACACCAGGAAGTAATATGGAACATTGTATATTATTCATTGATATAGTGAGTGTTGTATCTATTTTTACTCTTATTACAAATGTTATTACAGTAACTTTTTATGCTATAAATCATCGAAGTAATAAGTTTGTTTTCATTTGTTCTATAGTGTATTTAGTCTCTTCTATAGGATGTTTTATTGGATATCTTCTCATCCCTTATCTGATACATGATAATGATCTTATGCAACCATTGCTTGCGGTAGTTGGAATAGTGGGAGCTATGTGCATACCCTTGTTTGTGATAAGTACTTTTAGTGTATACAAGAGAGCAGAGGAACAATACACAACTATAGAATAAAACTGGAGTTTGAAGAGGAGGACTGGTTTGGTCTTCCTCTTTCTCTTTTTTACGATACATACTGCCCCGAAAAGGGTCACATATTGCCAAAGAGACGAAATTTGTTGGTCGTTTGTGAATTATTTTGTAACTTTGTCGGATTCAAAATGTGTAATGCCTTAATAGTGGGCGTTATAACCAAAAACGAAAGATATGAACTATCTCAAAATAATATTCTACGGTTTCCTTACTTTTGCCCAGAAGTACCCCTTCTTTACGCTGGCATTTCTGGCTGCCGTAATCCTTCCGCCAATCTTCTTCCCCGCGGTGCGCTGGTTTATGCTTGGCATGTTCATCATCGCACTTATCGTCATCGGTCTGGTGTGGTTGCAGTTCTACCGCATGAAGCGCCAGATGGAGAAGGAGTATCGCGATGCTATGGGTCGTAATGCGGGCGCAAATAGCGCTGGCGCAGGATTCTCGGGCTATGGCTTCGCACACGGCATGCGTCTTGAGGACTTCGTACAGCAGATGCAGCAGCAGGCAGATGCCCGTCAGACGAGCACCCAGCAGCCCAATAGCGACCCAACACCAAAGAGTCAGAAGAGGACAAGCGACCAGGGTGAGTATGTAGATTTTGAGGAGATTAAGTAACGCACAAAACAGAGACAACACAGTATGATAAAACTATTAGAGAGCATAGGCCGCTACACCTTGCTACTCGGCAAGGTCTTCTCGCGTCCCGAGAAGATGCGTATATACCTGCGTCGTATAGCCTACGAGATTGAGGCGCTCGGCTTCAACTCTATCTCGCTTACGGCGATTATCTCAACATTTATCGGTGCCGTAATGGCACTCCAGATGGCCATCACCCTCGAGTCGCCCTTCATCCCCAAGTTCATGATTGGCTACGCAACGCGCGAGGTTATGGTGCTCGAGTTCTCATCTACCGTATTGGCGCTTATCCTCTCGGGTAAGATTGGCTCGAACATCGCATCGGAGATTGGTACAATGCGTATCACGGAGCAGATTGACGCCCTTGAGATTATGGGCGTTAACTCGGCGTCGTACCTCATCCTACCGAAGATTGTGGCAACCGTAATCTTCTTCCCCTTGCTCACGCTCTTCAGTATCTTCGTGGGCGTGTTGGGTGGTTACACCTTGAGTGTGCTTACGGGTGTCGTGCTACCTGGCGACTACATACAGGGTCTCTTCTACTACTTCGAGCCCTTCGCCATAACCTATGCACTGGTCAAGGGTGCCGTCTTCGCCTTTATCATCACCTCAATATCGGCATACTGTGGCTACTACGCCAAGGGTAACTCACTCGAGGTGGGTAAGGCCTCTACGCGTGCCGTAGTTTCGAGCTCCGTGGCCATCATGGTATTCAACCTTATCCTAACACAAATTATGCGCGCATGATACGAGCAGACCACATATCAAAGACCTTCGAAGGTCGCAAGGTTCTCGACGACATATCTGTTGAGTTTGAGACAGGCAAGACAAACCTTATCATCGGTCGTAGTGGCTCGGGTAAGACCGTGTTGCTAAAGTCGCTCGTGGGACTCCACGATGTCGACTCGGGTAAGATATTCTACGACGACATCTGCTACACGGACCTCAACTTCAAGGAGCGTAAGGAGGTGCGCAAGGAGGTGGGTATGATCTTCCAGGGCGGTGCTCTGTTGGACTCTTCCACTGTGCGCGAGAATGTGCGCCTACCGCTCGACCTCTTTACCGATATGTCGGAGGGCGAGAAGCGCGACCGCGTGACCTTCTGCCTCGAGCGTGTGCGCCTTACGGGTGCCGACCACCTCTACCCCTCGGAGCTTAGTGGTGGTATGGTCAAGCGTGTAGCCATTGCGCGTGCCATCGTCCTCAACCCCCGCTACCTCTTCTGCGACGAGCCCAACTCGGGCCTCGATCCCCAGACGTCGGTGGTTATCGACAACCTCATCCACGACATTACCAAGGAGTTTAACATCACCACGATAATAAATACGCACGACATGAACTCGGTGATGGAGATTGGCGAAAAGATTGTATATATCCACGAAGGTCACAAGTGGTGGGAGGGTACAAAGGATGATATCCTCTTGTCGGAGAACCCCGAACTTAACGACTTTGTCTTCGCTTCGGCAATGGCAAAACGTGCAAAAAGTGTGTCGCGATAGCCGATGAGTGGTAAAAAGGGGGATTTTTATATTAAAAAAGTTAAATTTTCCTTTGCTTGTTAGGTCAAAAGTGATTAACTTTGTAATTGCAAAACTGTTTATCGAAATCATTAACTATTAATTTAATACTTTTTTGACTATGTCACAGATTAAGATTGGTATCAACGGTTTCGGTCGTATCGGCCGTATGGTATTCCGTGCTGCTTGCGCTCAGGCAGATAAGTTCCAGGTTGTAGGTATCAACGACCTTTGCCCCGTAGACTACTTGGCATACATGCTTAAGTACGACACTATGCACGGCAAGTTCGAGGGTACTGTAGACTACTGCGAGGAGAAGAACCTCCTTATCGTAAACGGCAACCCTATCCGCGTAACTGCAGAGAAGGATCCCGCACAGTTGAAGTGGAACGAGGTTGAGGCAGAGTATGTTGTTGAGTCAACAGGTTTGTTCCTCACAGCTGAGAAGGCTCAGGCTCACAT
>JAZRAT010000082.1:0-33617 GCA_045634725.1 Alistipes sp.
GTGTAGGTCATACCGCCACCGATGATGATAGAGTCAACCTTCTCCATGAGCTTCTCGATGATGGTAATCTTTGTAGATACCTTTGAGCCACCGATGATAGCGCAGAAGGGACGCTCGGGGTTCTCCATAACGCCGTCGATAGCCTTGAGCTCGTTCTCCATAACGTAGCCGAACATCTTGTCCTGGGGGAAGTAGTCAGCGATGAGAGCTGTTGAGGCGTGTGCACGGTGTGCAGTACCGAAGGCGTCGTTGATGTAGCAGTCAGCGTATGAAGCAAGCTTCTTAACGAACTCCTTCTGCGACTCCTTAACAGCCTTCTTAGCCTCCTTCTTCTCCTCCTCTGAAGCATCCTCTGCCAAGCCACGGGGCTTACCCTCCTCCTCGGCATAGAAGCGCAAGTTCTCGAGAAGCATCACCTCGCCGGGCTTGAGGTTTGCGGCCATCTCGGCAGCACGCTCACCCATGCAGTCACCTGCGAACATAACCTTCTGGCCGAGACGCTCCTCGATAGCATAGATAATCTGCTCCAAAGAGTACTTTGCATCGGGGTTCTTCTTGGGACGACCGAGGTGTGACATCAAGATTACAGAGCCACCGCCTGCCAATACCTTCTTAATAGTGGGGATAGCGGCACGAATACGAGTGTCGTCAGTAACTTTGCCCTCAGCGTTGAGAGGCACGTTGAAATCTACGCGGATAATAGCACGCTTACCAGCGAAGTTGTAGTTGTCGATAGCGAACATAACTTATATTGTTTTGGTGAATAATCAGTTGTCGGCACAAAGTTACGATTTTTTTCATATCTATCATACACAATACCTATATATTATTAACAGATTTTACGCTCTTTTAGGGTGTGTGCCTATGCAAAAAGCGCGACAAAAACTAAATTTCGATAAAAAAGCGCATTTTATCCTCCGCTATTGCGAAAGTTTTGCTACCTTTGTATGATTTATATACTCTATTGAATAGAGTAACAACAATCTCTCACAGGCAAGAGTAACATAAACTATATAAAACAAAACTAAATTATGGAGAATAACAAGCTTCAGCGCGCAGCCGATAACATCCGTATCTTGGCTGCTTCGATGGTAGAAAAGGCAAAGTCTGGTCACCCAGGTGGTGCTATGGGCGGTGCTGACTTTATCAATGTGCTCTACACAGAGTTCTTGCGCTACGACCCCGACAACATGGCCTACCCCCACCGCGACCGTATGTTCCTCGACCCAGGTCACATGTCGCCTATGCTCTATGCTGTTCTTTCGTTGGCTGGTAACTACTCAACCGAGGATTTGCAGTCTTTGCGCCAGTGGGGTAGCGTAACACCTGGTCACCCCGAGGTAGATGTAATGCGTGGTGTTGAGAACACATCTGGTCCCCTTGGTCAGGGCCACGCTATGGCACTTGGTGCTGCTATCGCTGAGCGCTTCATGGTAGCTCGCTTCGGTGAGTGGATGGCACACAAGACCTATGCTTTCATCTCTGACGGTGCTGTTCAGGAGGAGATCTCACAGGGCGTAGGCCGTATCGCTGGTCACCTTGGCTTGGCTAACCTCATCATGTACTACGACTCTAACAACATCCAGCTCTCAACAAAGTGCGATGAGGTTGACACAGAGGATATCGAGATGAAGTATAAGGCTTGGAACTGGAACGTAATCACCGTAAATGGCCAGTCTATCGACGAGATTCGTGCCGCTTTGAAGGCTGCAAATGCCGAGACTGAGCGTCCTACACTCATCATCGGTAAGACCATCATGGGCTACGGCGCACGCAAGGCTGACGGCTCAAGCTTCGAGAATATGGTATCTACACACGGTCAGCCACTTACAGCTGCTGGTGCAGACATCGCTGCTACAATCAAGAACCTCGGTGGTAACCCCGACGAGCCATTCGCAGTATTCGAGGAGTCGAAGGAGGTTTACGCACAGCGCAAGGAGGAGTTGCGTGCTTGGGCTAAGCAGATGCAGGCTACTGAGGCTGCATGGCGCAAGGAGAACCCTGCACTCGCCGAGAAGATGGATAACTTCTACTCTGGCAAGCTCCCCGAGATCGACTACTCAGCAATCAACATCAAGCCCGACGACGCTACTCGTTCAGCATCTTCAGCTATGCTCGGCTACTTCGCAGAGCACGTTGAGAACATGGTTGTATCTTCAGCCGACCTCTCTAACTCAGATAAGACCGATGGCTTCTTGAAGAAGACAAAGGCATTTACTAAGGGTGACTTCAGTGGTAACTTCTTCCAGGCGGGTGTTGCCGAGCTCACCATGGCTTGCGTGATGAACGGTATGGCCCTCCACGGCGGTATCATCCCCGCATGCGGTACCTTCTTCGTATTCTCTGACTATATGAAGCCCGCAGTACGCCTCTCTGCTCTTATGGAGAAGAAGGTTATCTACATCTGGACACATGACTCATTCCGCGTAGGTGAGGATGGTCCTACTCACGAGCCCGTTGAGCACGAGATGCAGATTCGCCTTATGGAGCACATGCACAACCACTCTGGCGAGCGCTCAATGCTCGTACTCCGCCCCGCAGATGCTGAGGAGACTGTTGCAGCATGGAAGATGGCTTTGGAGGAGAAGCGCCCCGTGGCACTCATCCTTTCACGCCAGAACATCAAGTCGTTGCCCGCAATGAATGGTCTCTCACGCCGTGAGGAGGCTATGAAGGCTGAAAAGGGTGGCTATGTTGTAATGGAGGCACCTAACGCCAAGGTAACGCTCGTAGCTACTGGTTCTGAGGTATCTACATTGGTTGATGGCGCAGAGCTTTTGGCAGCTGAGGGCATCGCAACACGCGTTGTATCTATCCCATCTGAGGGCTTGTTCCGCGACCAGAGCAAGGAGTACCAGGCAGAGGTATTGGGCAACTTGCCACGCTACGGTATGACTTCAGGTTTGTCAGTAAACCTTCGTGGCCTTGTAGGCGAGGAGGGCTTCATCCATGGCTTCGACCACTTCGGTTACTCAGCACCTTTCAAGGTACTTGACGAGAAGTTTGGTTATAATGGCAAGACTGTAGCCGAGGAGGTTAAGAATTTCTTGCGATAAGGGGTCATTCTCGACCTATCCCCAAAGTAAGACCCCACGGGCTGTACTATATGTACTATCCCGTGGGGATCTTCTTTTGCGATAGGCCAAGCCTAACCCCTTCTGGCAAGAAATTAACACCCCTTCAACTCAAACAAGTTAGAGATGGTGTAGATGTGTTTATGACATGAAAAATCCCCGGATGGGTAGTACTTTAGCGTACCTCCCATTCGGGGTTTTTGATTGAAGCGACATAGATATGCCGCTAACACCTGAAACTACAAGTTGCCGAGCTTCTTGTTGGTCTCGCGGATAATCTGAAGCGTTGATGCATCCTCAACGAAGATTGAGTTGAGGCCCTGCTGCTCCTGTGCGGGGTCACCAGTGTAGTCGTCACCCTTTGCCCAGTACTCGTGGTCCTCGACATTTGTCACCGCGTAGCCACCCCAGCTCCAGAAGTTGCAGCCCGCAAAAACATCCTTATTCTCGCGCGCTGTGACGATAAGGTCAAACACAAATGTGTAGTACAAATCGCGGCAAGTTACGGGGCTGCCCTTATGGAAGTCCATGTTGTCGCGGGGCATGCCAAACTCCTCAACCACAACGGGTTTGCCAATCTTGCGGCCGAGCTCGAGGTGCATGTTGATATACTCCTCCGTGTTCTCGCACGACTGCTTCAAATCCTCGCGCATAGCGTCACCACGCATCCACTTCCAGTTGTAGGGCCAAACGTGGCAGTTGACATACGAAATCTCATCGATGGCGTGGATACGCTCGCACAACTCCATGTCCCACTCGCAACCGTAGTAACCCTCCGAACCTGTAGAAATCATGTGGTTGGGGTCGAGCGAACGGATGAGCTTTGCGCTTGTCTCAATCCACTCGGCGAAGGCCTCCTTGTTGTCCTGCTCGCGACTGCTGAAGGCGCGTGGCTCGTTCGAGATCTGCCATGAGAAGATTGCGGGGTCGTCGATATACTTGATGCCCGTATAGCGGTTTGTGCGCGACACGATATGGCGTACATGGTCGTAGAATATCTGCTTTGCGCGCTCGTTACGCACGAACTCGCCAGCGAAGGTATTATATGAGAACCAGCCATCTACGCGGGGCACAAGCACGGGCTCGTTGTTTGCCCACGCAACATACTGTGTGTAGCCACCGCTCCACTCCCAGGCGTTGTTGAAGTAGAGCACCGCGGTCATCTCGCGCTTGCCAAGCTCCATCATCAGGTAGTCGAGACCCGCCAACACCTCATCGTTGTACACGCCGGGCTCAGGCTGTAGGTTGGGCTCAATCTTGCCCAAGAGGCCATTCTCGCCCTCGCCACCCACAAGGATGCGGAGGTTGTCGATGCCGTTTGCCTTCATGAAGTCGAGCTCGTTGCATAGGCGCTCGCGGTTGCCACCCTCACCCTCTGAGCCGAGGATTGCGCCATACCAGAAGTTTGTGCCTACGAAGTAGTAGGGCTCGCCATTGCGGATAAACTGACCGTTCTCCACGGTGATAAACTTGCTCTTTGCATCGGCCTCGGTGCTACCCTTTGGGGCGCAGCCAACAGCCAACATCACAGCCATAACAATAGCCGTGAAACAGACCTGTTGAAATCTCTTCATCGTATAAAAATTTTCGTAGTAATAATCGTTTACAAAAGTAGATAATTTTTTTGAAAAATTACTGCTTTTTACATTTGTAAAATTAGCGGATGTTGTGTACTTTTGTAGGGTGAAATTGCGTCAATATCCCCATGTCGCAAAATGTTGAACTATAAATCGTTGGGTATTAGGCGTTTACCTTGCTATACACAATTGAAATATGACTATGTATAGAGGGCGATTCAGTGTGTAAACGTCGACTCAAAGTTTAGAAAAATGAAGCGTATAATACTATCCGGTGGTGGTACCGGAGGACACATATATCCCGCAGTGGCCGTAGCGGAGGCCCTTAAGCGTAAATTTGGCGAGGATGTAGAGCTACTTTTTGTTGGTGCCGAGGGCAAGATGGAGATGGAGAAAGTGCCAGCCTTGGGCTACAACATCAAGGGTCTTCCCGTGGCGGGCTTGCAGCGTAAGCTCTCACTTAAAAACCTCGCGTTGCCCTTCAAGGTGGCTGCGAGCGTACGCCGTGCTAAGGGCATCATCCGCGAGTTCAAGGCCGACATCGTCGTGGGCTTTGGTGGCTATGCCTCGGCTCCTGTGCTATGGGCGGCACAGCGCCTCGGCATCCCAACGCTTATTCAGGAGCAGAACTCCTACGCGGGACTTACAAACAAGCTACTCTCGAAGCGTGCCAAGCGCATCTGCGTGTCGTACGACAAGATGGAGCGCTTCTTCCCCGCTGACCGCATTGTGATGACGGGTAACCCCTTGCGTGGTCGCTTTACGGCAGATGGCGCAAATCGTGGCGAGGCATTGGCATACTATGGCTTTAACGACGCGATGCCCGTGGTGTTGGTCGTGGGTGGCTCACTCGGCACACGCACCCTCAACGAGATGATGAAGGCGTGGATACTCTCGCTCAATGGCGAGGCCCCCGTGCAGGTTATATGGCAGACAGGAAAGTTCTACGAGCGCGAGATGCAGGAGTTCCTCGCTCAGCACCCCACGAAGAACATCTGGCAGGGAGCATTTATCGACCGCATGGACTATGCCTATGCCGCAGCAGATGTGGTGCTCTCGCGTAGTGGTGCCTGCACCGTGTCGGAGTTGTGCCTCGTGGCGAAGCCTACGATCTTTGTCCCCTCGCCCAACGTATCGGAGGACCACCAGACAAAGAATGCTATGGCGCTTGTGGAGAAGGGTGCAGCGGAGATTGTGCGTGATAGCGAGGCTGTGGAGCGCGGCATGAAGGAGGCTGTGGCACTCGCCATGGACCGCGACCGCCTCGAGAGCCTCTCGGCAAATATTGCAAACCTCGCCATCGTGGACTCTGCAGACCGCGTAGTGGCAGAGATAGAGAAGATTTTAACGAAGTAGGAGCATGGAGCGTAACTATACGAAGATATACTTCCTCGGTATTGGCGGCATCGGCATGAGTGCCCTTGCGCGCTACTACATGCACGAGGGCTACCGCGTGGCGGGCTACGACCGCACCGCAACACCCCTGACGCGCGCCCTTGAGGCTGAGGGTGCCGAGGTGCACTACGAGGATGACATCAACCTTATCCCCGAGGATATGCGCTCGGCGGAGGATACGCTCGTTGTCCTCACCCCCGCAATCCCTGCCGACCACAACGAGTGGGCATGGCTACACGAGAGGGGTTTTCATATAGAGAAGCGCTCGCAGATTCTCGGACATATCTCCGAGGGCAAGCTCTGCATGGCTGTGGCGGGTACGCACGGCAAGACCACTACCTCGACACTCGCAGCATGGCTCAACCACGCCGCAGCGAAGGAGGGAAGTGCCATCTTGGGAGGCGTATCGCGCAACTTCAACTCAAACCTCTCGCTTGGCGAGGGTAAGCGTCTGGTTGTTGAGGCCGATGAGTATGACCGCTCGTTCCTGCGCCTGCACCCCAATGTCGCAGTTATCACGGCAGCAGATGCCGACCACCTCGACATCTACGGCACGGCAGAGGCTGTAAAGGAGGCATTCGAGGAGTTCGCATCGCAGATTAAGGAGGGTGGTGCACTCATCCTCAAGCAGGGCGTAGAGCTTAAGTTCGACACCACATCGCGCTCGTTGTACCGCTACTCGTGTGACAATGGTGGCGACTTCCATGCCGAGAACATCGCGCTTATTGAGGACGGTCATTATCGCTATGACATTGTCTTGCCAGATGGTCGCATCGAGGGTTGCACGCTCGGCATCCTGGGCAAGGTACACATCGAGAACTCGGTGGCTGCGGTGGCTATGCTATGGTGTGCCGCAAGGATTGAGGGCAAGAGCTTCGATAAGGAGGCGGTGAAGGAGGCACTCAAGAGTTTCGAGGGTGTTAAGCGCCGTATGGAGGTATATATTAATACCCCAAAATTGGTATATATCGACGACTATGCCCACCACCCCGAGGAGTTGCGCGCTACGATAGAGTCGTTGCGTGGCATCTTCCCTGGTCGCAGATTGTTGGCGATATTTCAGCCCCACCTCTACACCCGCACGCGTGACTTCGCAACGGAGTTCTCCGAGGTGTTGTCGTTGTGCGACGAGGTTATCATGGTGCCCATCTATCCAGCGCGCGAGTTGCCTATCGAGGGAGTATGCTCCGAGATGATTGGTCGCAACCTCAAGGTCAAGTGGCAGCTTGTGGAGCGTGAGGATGTGGCAGAGCGTCTCCGAGAGATGGATACGGATGTGGTAGTGACATTCGGCGCGGGTAACATCGACGCCGTATGCGAGGATATTTACAAAACACTTCAACGTAAGCTATAAGATGCAGGAGGGTTGGGCACATAAGATGCTGAGTTATGTGGGCTATGGCGCATTGTTCGTGGCCTTCGTCGCCATTGTTATATGTGCCGAGGTGCTCAGACGTGAGCATCGTGCTACACAGCTTGTCACAGATATCAACGTGGAGATTACCGAGGGCGAGAAGAGTCCCCTGGCAGACGAAGAGAGCATAGAGCACTGGGTGCGAGATGCCGGATTGCTCGAGCCAAATACCACGCTCGAGAAGTTGAATATCGCAGCCATCGAGTGTCGCGCACTGGAGCACAATGCCGTGGCAGAGGCAAATGCCTATGTTGACTACGACGGTAGCGCCATGCTAGAGGTTACGCTGCGTGAGCCTATCGCTCGTCTGCGTGCCAATGGCTACGACCTCTACATCACCGAGGATGGTTATGTGCTGCCCACGGTTGATGACCGTACGGCGGCGGTACCTGTGATTACGGGCGATTATAAGCCCCTCTTCCGCCCAGGATATTCGGGCTATGCACAGAGTGTCGTGGCGGACTCCGTGGCCTCGCTCGAGAGGGTTATCAAGGAGCTTGAAGATGCCAAGTTGCCCATCTATCGTCAGCTCGAGGAGAATGATAAAACACTACGCGAGGCACTCAGCGAGGGTGTGCGCAAGGGTATATTTATGTCGGACGACGAGTATGAACTGTTGCACAGCGCCCTTGAGGCACGCAAGGTGGTTGCACGCGAACAACACACAGCGACCAAGCGTAAGCTCGAGGCGGAGGTTGCAACACTCGCAACACAGCAGAATGAGGCACGCATGAAGCAGAGCAGTGTTCAATTGGCAGGCGATGACTTCAATGCGCTTCTCGGCTTCCTGAAGCATATCAACGGCAACAACTTCTGGCGTGCGGAGGTAGTGCAAATATTGCTTTCGGGAGGCGGTGGCAGAGGCATGGAGCTACGCTTTGTGCCCCGCTCCGGAAACTTCGTGGTCGACCTCGGTGAGCCGAGCGGCTACGACACAAAGCTCTCGAACCTGTATCGTTTCTACAACAAGGGACTCGATAACATAGGTTGGGACAAATATCGCAGCATAAGCCTACGCTATGAGGGTCAGGTTGTATGCCGTTAACACACACACAATGGAAATATAATAAAACAATATAGAGACATGAAAGAGAGACAGATTGTAGCCATTGACGTGGGCTCGTCAAACGTAGTTATCGCCGTAGGTGCGGTTGAGGACGATGGCCGCGTAAACATTCAGGGCATCGTATCGGAGCCTATCGAGGGCATCGATGCTGGCCGCGTAGAGAATATTGCGCTTGCGGGTAGTGCCGTAAAGGCGGCTAAACAGCGCATCGAGCAGGAGCTCAACATCAAGATTACGGAGGCCTACGCAGGTCTCTCGGGAGATTTTGTGCGCTGCGTGCAGGTTACAGACTACGTCTATGTGCAGGATGACAGTAGCAACCAGATCACCGAGCGCGACCTCGAGGATCTCGACCGCCGTATGCGTAGCGTAAAGTTGCCCGATGACCGCGAGGAGATACTCTCAATGGAGGCTGTACGCTACACCATTGACGATAAGGTTGTGGATGTTCCCGTAGGTGCTTACGGTCACAAACTAAATGCTACTTACAACTTTATCCTCTCTGACCGCTCTATGCGCGACCGCCTAAACCAGTGCCTTATGAATCAGGGTATCAAGGTTAAGGAGTTCGCTCCTAATGCCCTTATCTCACATCTCGCCGTGGCTACGGATGAGGATATCGAGGAGGGTGTAGTAATCGTAGACCTCGGTGGTGGTGTGACAGATGTATCGGTGCTCATGCGAGGCAAGGTGCGCCACATTGCATCTATTCCTATCGGTGCCGACTCCATCAACAACGACATCCGCGCTTATGGCATCCCCGCAAACTATGTCGAGAACCTCAAGCGTCGCTATGGCTCGGCACTTACCGACATGGCTACCGACGACAAGATTGTCTTTCCCGTGCGCCGTGGTGTGCCCAAGAGCATCCTTCGTCGCAACCTCGCAACAATCATCGAGGCGCGCCTCAAGGAGATTGCCGAGTGGGTGCGTCGCGAGATTAAGGAGGCGGGTTGTGGCCCTAAGTTCTCACCCATTCTCCTTATCACAGGTGGCGGTGCAGAGATGCAGAACATCGAGACACTCTTCTCGCGCGAGCTTGGCATCGACGAGGTGCGTGCGGTATATCCCGAGTATGGCTTTACGGAGAATATGACAGATGTAATCACAACATCGGCCTATGCAACCGTAGCATCGCTCTTGCTCTTTGGCGCTGAGCGTGGTGCTTGTGCTGTTGCAGGTGGTGTGCGTGTTGCGCCCGTTGTTGAGCCAGAGGTTAAGCCTCAGCGCCCCACAATCCGTGTCACCACACCTATGCCCGAGCCACAACCCGAGCCCGAGCCACAGCCTAAGCCCGATGTAGTTGTCAAGCCAGAACCACAGCCCGAGCCACAACCCACACCCGAGCCACAGCCCGAGCCCGATATTTTCGACCCAGGTGACAACGCGGGCAAGAAGAAGGGTGGCAAGCGAAGAGGAGGTTTCCTTAGCGGTCTTGATAAGTGGATGACAAACATCGGCAACCAGTTCGTGGGTAGCAACGATGAGTCAGAGTTTTAACTATAACGACATAGAGTAGACTTAAAAATATGGATAGTATGAATACAAACATGGCCGACGACTTGGTTACAGCCATCGCCGGTGACAACATATCAAACATCGAGCTCGACTCCGAGTCGAACATCATGGTGATTGGTGTTGGTGGTGCGGGTGGTAACGCCGTAAACCATATGTACAAGATGGGTATCACGGGCGTAAACTTCGTCGTATGTAACACCGATGCCAAGGCGTTGAACAACTGCGAGGTCAAGAACAAGGTGCAGATGGGCCCCGGTCTTGGTGCGGGTAACGACCCCAAGCGTGGTAAGGAGCTCGCCATAGAGAGCGAGGAGCAGTTGCGTAGCTTGCTCGAGACTTCGGGCGTGAACATGCTCTTCATCGCAGCAGGTATGGGTGGTGGTACAGGTACAGGTGCTTCGCCCGTCATTGCAAAGCTCGCACACGAGCTCGGCATCCTCACCGTGGCTGTTGTGACAATGCCCTTCCGCATGGAGGGTCCTGGTCGCTACAATAGCGCTGTGGAGGGTGTCAACGAGCTTAAGCAGTGGGTGGACTCAACACTCGTCATCGACAACGAGCGCTTGCGTATGCTCTATGGCAAGTTGCCTCTTAAGGAGGCCTTCGGCAAGGCAGATGATGTCTTGAGCATGGCAACAAAGGGCATCGCCGAGATTATCACCGTTGAGGTGGCCCTTGTGCGTGTCGACTTCGCCGATGTAAACAAGGTTATGCGCAAGAGCGGTCGTACGCACATGTCTATGGTCAAGGCTACGGGTGAGAATCGTGCCTTGGAGGTAGCCGAGGGTGCGCTCAGCTCGTCGCTTTTGGATGACAACAACATCAACGGCGCAAAGGAGATTCTGATTAACTTCGCCGTAAACAATATTGACAACATCACGCAGGACGACATCACCATCGCCATGGAGTGCATCCAGAAGCATGCAAGCTACAAGGATGAGGATGGAAACATCCACGCTGCCGACATCATTTGGGGCGCTTGCCAGAAGCCCTCGTTGGGTGAGGATGAGCTCGAGATGGTCATCGTGGCTACGCGCTTTACGGATGACGAGGTCAAGATTGATCCAACATACACCGATCCTGTAGACCCATTCCCCGGTCCAGAGGTTATTGTGAAGCCTATTGACGAACCCAAGAAACCTGGCCCCGACATTGCTCCACGCGAGAATGTGATAATCACACCCCAGCAGGATAAGTATCGTCAGGTGGGCCTGCAGAAGCGTGAACCAGCCTATGTGCGCCTCCGCTCACAGTTTGAGGTGGAGAGCGACTCGCAGCAGAAGGTTAGCTACCAGCAGAGCGTAGCCCGCGAGGAGCGCCATGATGAGCAGAGCAACGGCATGCTTCAGTTTTAAGTAATACACAAGCCGAAATGTTTAACATTCTGACAACTGCCGACACACTACTTCGTGGTGCGGACTCCTTGGCTATGACGGCGCCTCAGCCCGGCGTTGAGGCAATGGCAAAGGGTGCTACGGAGGTGGCGGCTATAGCCCTGAACGGCAATATAGACCTTGGCAATGTGGTGTTGTACGCCATCATTGCCTTGGTGCTTATTGTCTGCTCGGCTATGGCATCGGGTTCGGAGGTGGCCTTCTTCTCGCTCACGCACAGCGATATCGACGAGTTGGAGTCGAAGAGTACGGTGGCTTCGCGTCGCGTACTCGGACTACTCTCGAATCCCGACCGATTGTTGGCAACGATACTTGTGACCAATAACATGGTCAACATCTGTCTTGTTATCATTGCGACGTTGCTTGTTAACGAGATATTCATTTTTGACGGCATCTGGGAGTTTATCTTCAACACTATCGTCATCACCTTCGTGCTCTTGCTCTTTGGCGAGATTCTGCCCAAGGTGGTGTCGCAGGCAAACCCCATCAAGACCGCGCAGGTGCTATCTGCTCCGCTTAAGTTCTTGCGCTGGGCGTTGTATCCTTTGGCCTTTATCCTCATTCGTACCTCGAGCCGTGTGAGCCGTTTCGCTACGAAGAATGCCGAGATATCTATCGAGGAGCTTGCCGATGCTGTCGACCTCACGGAGACGGGCTCGGCGGAGCAGCAGAAGATGCTCTCGGGCATCGTGAGCTTCGGTCAGACCGAGGTGGTGGAGGTCATGCACTCGCGTGTTGACATCACGGGTTTGGAGTTCGATGCCGACTATGAGGAGGTGCGCAAGGTGATTGTCGAGACGGGCTACTCGCGTATCCCCGTCTATGGCGATGACCTCGACGATGTGCGTGGTATACTCTATGTCAAGGACCTGCTCCCATATATCGCCGAGGCAAAGACATTCGAGTGGCAGAAGCTTCTGCGAAAGGCATACTTTGTGCCCGAGCACATGATGATTGACGACCTGTTAAAGGAGTTTCAGAAGAATAAAATTCATATCGCTATCGTGGTGGATGAGTATGGCGCAACGCAGGGCCTTATCTCGTTGGAGGATATTCTCGAGGAGGTCGTGGGCGAGATTACGGACGAGAGCGACGAGGATGAGGACAAGCTCTACGAGAAGATTGGCGATAGGAGCTACATCTTCGATGCCAAGATTCATATCGGCGAGTTCCTGCGCGTCATAGGCTTCGACGAGGATAGCTTCCAGGATGTCGAGGGTCATGCCGAGACCTTGGCGGGCCTAATGATGGAGCTCAAGCGCGACCTTCCCCGCCGTGGTGATGAGCTCGAGGCGCACGGCGTGAAGTTCTTCATCGCAACGATGGATGGCCGTCGCGTGGATAAGATTAAGGTCGACATCAATGGTTAAACTTATTGTTGAGGCTATACCTCCTGTCTATCTCTGTTGCGATGCGCTGATTACCGCCAGCGACGTGGCCTCGGCATCGCGCTTCCAGAACGACAGACGCCGTCGTGAGCACCTCGCATGGCGCCGTGTTGTGCGCAACGAGTTGGGTCGTGGCGTGGTGATAGAGTACAATGAGGTGGGAGCCCCCGTGGTCGACATCCCCAATACATACATCAGCGTGGCACATGGTGGCGAGAGGGTCGCTGTGGCCATTGCCGATGAGCCCGTGGGCGTGGATATTGAGTCTTTGGACCGCAACTACGAGAGGGTGAAATCGCGCTTTATGAGCCCCGCAGAGGAGGCACTGTCCGAGATGGAGGAGTGGCCCGCAATGGTGTGGACAGCCAAGGAGGCGATATATAAACTCTATGGCAAGCGCGAGGTTGACCTTACCGAGGATATACGCATCACAGCCTTTGATGCCCAGCGTATGCTCCTAACGGCCGAGGTGCGCGACACTAAGGGTATAGTCGTTGAGGCGCAGATAATAGAGAATAGTGTGGCGGTGGCTACCGCAACATATAAGTAAAGAGTAAATGTCATCAATACAAAATAATACCGTTTCGCTCGGTACCGACTCGCTCGGCAAGCTCCTGGCGCGATATGCCATTCCGGCAATCATCGCCATGGCGTCGTCGTCGCTGTACCACATCATCGATAGCATATTTATCGGTCATGGTGTGGGTGGCTACGCAATCTCGGGCATGGCCATCACGCTCCCCATCATGAACATCGCTTCGGCCTTTGGTGCTATGGTGGGCGTGGGTGCTGCTGCGCGCATATCTATACGCTTGGGTGAGGGTAACAAGCGTGCTGCGGAGCATATCCTCGGAAATGCCGTGTTGCTAAACATAGTGCTCGGCGTATCTATCATGCTCATCTTCTTGCTCTTCCTCGACCCCATTCTCCTCTTCTTCTCGGGAGGTGATGCTGGCGAGGAGACATTGCAATATGCCCGCGAGTTTATGCGTGTTATCATGTTCGGTAACATCATCACGCACCTATACCTCGGCCTTAACGAGCAGCTGCGTGCCTCGGGATACCCCCGCAAGGCGATGTTCATCATGATACTCTCGATGGTGATATGTACCATTCTGAACCCCTTGTTCATCTTTGGCTTCGGCTGGGGCGTGCAGGGCTCGGCTATCGCAACGGTAATCTCGCAGACAATATGTCTGCTTATACAGATACACCACTACACCTCCGAGAAGAGCTTCTTGCGCTTCAAGCGCGAGAGCTTCCGCTTCAAGCGTAGCATCGTCATCAACATCATATCTATCGGCATGGCACCATTCATCCTTAACGTGTGTGCCTCGCTCGTTACGCGCTTCATGAACACGGCGCTTCTGCATTATGGCGGTACGGGTGTCGACGATGTGATACAGACCGCAGCGATTGAGGGTGGTGTGGGTGATATATACGTCGGTGCCTACGGCATCATGAACCGCGTGATACTGCTCTTTATCATGGTTGCCAACGGCTTCAATCAGGGTATGCAACCTATCGTGGGTTACAACTACGGCGCAAAGCAGTATGGCCGTGTGCTTAAGACCTTGAAGTATACAATCATCTGCGCAACGTGCGTGACGACCTTCGCCTTCGCCATCGGCATGCTCTTCCCGAAGTATGTCGCAGCGCTCTTCGTCGAGGGTGGCAACAGTGCGGCGGATAAAGCTATGATTCATGTCGTGGAGCAGGGCTTGAGCATCGCGATGATTATGTTCCCCTTGGTGGGCTTCCAGATTGTAGCGGGTGGTTTCTTCCAGTATATCGGTCGTGCACCTATGGCTATGCTCCTCTCGGCGACACGCCAGTTGCTCTTCCTTTTGCCCTTGTTGCTCATTCTCTCGCCCGAGTTTGGTGCTGTGGGTGCATGGATGGCGATGCCTATTGCCGATGGTGCCTCGGTGCTTGTGGCGGCAACGTTGCTCTTCATTCAGGTGCGCAAGCTTAAGCGCATGGAGCGAGAGATGCTCTTTAATAGATAAAGGTTATACCTATATATAGTATAGAGGTTGAATAAAAAGTGTATTTTGTCGTTACGCTCGCCCTCAAAATGCTCATTTACGCTTCAGTAAACTCCGCTTTTTCGGGCTTCGCAAGCCTAAAACTACATCTTTTTATTCAACCTCCGAAAGCAAAGGGGATGGCTAAATTACTTTTAGCCATCCCCTACTTTTTTACCCTAACGCAACACTAACGCTCGGGCTTGATATCCTTGACGCGGAGCTGCTTGCTCACCGTGCCACGGTAGTGGTTCTCGACAATCTGGTAGCATACCGAGATTGGCTTACCACCACGCACCCACTCGTAGTGTGTGGGCTGCTGGAAGGCGATAGCAGGGATTGTCGTATGTGGCTTCTGGCGCTGCATCAAGTCCATGCGCAAGTGGTCGCACTCGACGCCCACAAGCTTTGCATCACCGCGGTTGCTCGCTCCCGTAGTCATAAACACAGGCGCTGTATTGCCTGGACCAAAGGGCTGGAAGCTGTTCAAGTGACGCTGGAACTGATCCGTGATGTCCGAGAACAACAACTCGCTATCGATGTCCACCGGGGGAACAAGGATGTTGGGGTCGATATTCTCCTCCACATAGTCGTTGAAGCGCTTGGTGAAGGCCTCAACATTCTCCTCCTTCATCGTGAGACCCGCAGCGTACATATGTCCGCCGAAGTTCTCCAACAAGTCGGAGCACGACTCCACAGCCTGATATAGGTCGAAGCCCGCAACCGAGCGTGCCGAACCTGTAACAAAGCCGTTAGACTTTGTGAGCACAACCGTAGGACGATAGTAGGTCTCGATAAGGCGCGAGGCCACGATACCCACGATGCCCTTCATCCACTTGGGATTGTAGATGACGGTGCTCTTGAGTGCCTTAAGCTCGGGGTGAGACTCCACATAGTCGTGCGCCTCCTGCGTAACGTTGCGGTCGATAGACTTGCGGTCCTGGTTGAACGAGTCGATAACCTCTCCAAACTTCGCAGCCTCCTGCTCGTTACCCTCGATAAGAAGGCTTACGGCAGCATGACCACCCGAGGGTGCAGCATTCTCATCATCCTCATCCATACGCATACGTCCTGCGGCATTGATGCGAGGACCAATCTTGAAGACGATGTCGTCGATAGTGATGTTGTGTCCCTCGAGGCCACAAATCTTGATGATCGACAACAATCCCTTCGATGGCGTAGAGTTGAGCTTACGCAATCCGTAGTATGCCAAAATGCGGTTTTCATCCACAAGAGGCACAATGTCCGAGGCGATGCTCACAACCAACAAATCCAACAAAGGCTCGATCTGCGAGAATGGGATTTTGTTGCGTCGTGCATAGGCCTCGACGAGTTTAAAACCAACGCCACAACCACTCAACTCATCGAAAGGATAGTTGCAGTCGGTGCGTTTGGGATCCAATACAGCCACTGCCTGGGGAATCTCCTCGGCAGGTAGGTGGTGGTCGCAGATGATGAAATCTACGCCACGCTCTTTGGCATAGGCCACCTTCTCAACGGCTTTGATACCGCAATCCAAAGCTATGACAAGCGTAACACCCTTGCGTAGTGCGTGCTCGATGCTTCGGATTGATATGCCGTAACCATCGACATATCGGTCAGGAATATAGAACAACAAATTTTTGTGTCCTATCTGGCTTAAGAACTTGTAGACCAGCGCCACGGCAGTGGTTCCGTCGACATCGTAGTCGCCGTAAATCATAACCTTTTCGCCAGCCTTCACTGCCCTCTCGATGCGCTCCACGGCCTTGTCCATATCCTTCATTAGGAACGGATCGTGCAAGTCGCGTAGCGATGGCGAGAAGAACTTCTTGGCCTTCTCCATGGTGTCTATGCCCCTCTGAACCAGTAGGTTGGTCAACACCGTTGGCATACCTAACGCTGCGGAGAGAGACTCCACCGTCGCGCGATCGCCCTGCGGTTTGACAACCCATCTTTTCTCTATGGGCATAACTTCTATTTTTTATATTTAACATTTAAATTTTTCGTTAGGTAATTAATAAACTTGGGCTTATCCTCCTCCATCGTATCCTCACGGCCTGTCAATGTCGTGAGCGAGCATACGCCACGATCGGTAAATCCGCAGGGGTTAATCAGATGGAACCAGTTGAGGTCAGTCGACACGTTCATCGCCAAGCCGTGCATGGTCACGCCGTGCGAAGCGCGTACGCCAATTGCGCAGAGCTTCTCCAAGCGGTTGCCGGGGCGTGTAATCCACACACCCGATGCTCCCTCCGAGCGGTGCGCCTCGATGCCATAGTCGGCGGCGAGGTCGATGATAGTCTGCTCGAGGGCTTCAATGTAACGTCTTACGCCCAAACCTATTGCGTCGAGGTCGACAATGGGGTAGCATACGAGCTGTCCTGGGCCATGGAAGGTGATGTCGCCGCCGCGGTCGATGTGATAGAACTCCGCGCCGAGGCTCTCGAGATACTCCTTCGAACAGAGCATATTCTCGGCATGACCACTCTTTCCGAGGGTGTAAACCGCGGGGTGCTCAACGATGAGGATGGTGCCATGAGGCTCGCCCTCCTGGAAGTCCTTGTTGAGCTTCTTTGCGCACAACGCATCGAAGAGCGAACGCTGTAAATCCCAGCACTCGCTATACGACATGGTCTGTAAATCTCTGATTTCTACTTCGTTCTGCATACCTTCTTCACAGCATCAAGTGCAGCATCAGCCAAGTATGACGAACGCACGAGGGGTGCGCTGGCACAATAGCTGAAGCCCATGTCGAGAGCTGCAAGTCGGTACTCTTCGAACTTCTCGGGAGTGATATACGCCTTAACGGGGTAGTGCTCCTTTGTAGGTCGAAGATACTGTCCGAGGGTGACGATGCTCACGCCCACTTCGCGCAGGTCTCTGAGTGTTGTCAACACCTCCTCTTCGCTCTCGCCCAATCCGACCATAATACCGCTTTTTGCCACTGCTCCGCTATCGGCGATGTGCTTGAGTGTCGCCAACGATGTGCGATACTTAGCACGCGAACGCACCTCGGGAGTTAGTCGCTCAACGGTCTCGATATTGTGTCCCACGATGTCGGGACGCGATGCCAACACCACGTCGAGTAGTTCGGGGCGGGCATCCATATCGGAAATAAGGAGCTCTATAGTTGCGTTAGGATTATCACGACGAATAGCCTCGACGGTGCGCGCCCAGATGCGTGCTCCATGATCTTCGAGGTCGTCACGTGTTACAGATGTAACCACAACATGCTTCAGGCCCATGAGCTTCACGCTCTCTGCCACCTTGTCGGGCTCTGCCTCGTCGGGAGGCAAAGGTCGTCCCGTCTGCGTTGCGCAGAAGCGACAGTTGCGCGTGCATATGTCGCCCAAAATCATGAAGGTAGCGGTACGACGGCTCCAGCACTCCGCCTTGTTGGGACACATTCCGCTACTGCATATTGTATGCAAGCAACGTCCCTCGACGATTTGCTCCACCTCCGCACTATCCGCCGTACTTCGCAGGCTAATCTTTAGCCATTCGGGCTTACGCAGATGCTCGTATTTTTCACGAACCTTCGGCATTTTAAGTTCACTTTTTTCCAATTGATGCAAAAGTATAGAAAAAAAACAAAAATTGCAAAATTTTTCGTTAAAATTTCAAAGCAATGAGTTTTTATCTTCTTTCTCGTTGTGAGTGCCACGAACTTTTGCGAGCTATAAATCAATATAGAAGCCACTCTTGCACCATGGCGTTTGTCCTTTTCTAAATTTTTGCCTATATTTGCGAGTTGATATTTTATGGTAAATCGGCCGATGCGAACAGAGTTCTACATAGCGCGACGACTATCGAGCCGTCGTGATGGCAACAAGGCGGGAGTCATGGAGCGCGTAGCGACCATAGCGACTGCTGTGAGTCTTGCTGTGGTCATTGTGACCCTCTCGGTTGTTGTGGGCTTCAAGGAGGAACTCGACGCAAAGATTTCGGGCTCGGTGAGCGATGTCGTAATCACAGCCCCCGAGAGCCGTGGCGTGGTGTCGAGCAAGGCCATCAGGCGTTGCGATGCCATAGAGAGTCTCCTGGATGATGAGCGCGTGGAGCGCTACTCGGTATATCGCAGTAAGGAGGGTGTACTCAAAAGCGACGAAAACATCGTTGGAGTGTTGCTCAAGGGTGTCGACTCGCTCTACGATTTGGACTTCTACCGCGAGGCTCTTGTGCGTGGTGAACTGCCTCGCCTGACGGGTGAGCCCCGCTCGAAGGATGTCCTTGTCAGCCAGAGCATAGCGCGCAAGATGGATGTGGATGTCGGCGAGCGCGTGGAGATGGTATTCATCGATGCTAATGGCTCGGTGCTACGCGACAGGTTTGCCATCTCGGGCATCTACCGCACGGGCGTTGATGCACTCGATAACGCATACATTATCACCGACATGCGCAACGTGGCGCGACTCTACGAGGGAGACAACACTCTCGTTACGGGATATGAGGTGTGGCTCAAGGAGGGTGCAGACCGCAAGACCATGGCAACGGACTATAACGACAACCGCCTCGACATCTACCTTATGGAGGGCATAGATGCCTACGCCTTTGCCATTGACGACATCTTCGTGGATGTATTCAGTTGGCTGGCTACGCATGACGTCAACGCTGTGGTCATCGTCGTTATCATGATTATCGTGGCGTTGCTCAACATGACCACCGCACTGCTTATCATAGTCTTTGAGCGTAAGCGCATGATTGGCGAGTTGCGAGCTCTTGGCATGCGTCGTGGCTCTATCATCAAGGTCTTCGTCTATCGTGCCCTGTTCATCCTATTCAGGGGTGTGGCGTGGGGTGCTGTTGTGGGCTTTGCGGTAGTTCTTGCCCAGCACTACTTCCACCTTATCCCGCTCTCGGCCGAGGACTACATGCTCGATGCTGTGCCCGCGGCTCTATGTTGGGGTTGGTGGGGTGTAGCAGTCGTGGCAACGATTATTATAACCCTAATTGTAATGTTATTACCCGCAGCGTTTTCGGCGCGTATATCGCCCTCGGAGACAATGCGTTATGAATAAAACTTTGGAATATGAAACCATATAACCAGCAGCAGAGCAAGAAGGCTCAGGTGGAGGAGATGTTCGACAACATTGCCCCGAGCTACGATAGGCTTAACCACATCATGTCCTTCAACCTCGACCGCATTTGGCGCCGTAGGGTCATGCGCATCGTGCGTCGCTCGAAGGCCTCGAAAATCATGGATATAGCAACGGGTACGGGTGACCTCGCCATAGCCATGGCAAAGCGCGTGGACCGCACACAGATACTCGGCGTAGACCTCTCGGAGGAGATGCTCGCCGTGGCACGTCGCAAGGTGCAGAAGCAGGGTCTTGAGGAGCGCATAATGCTCGAGAAGGGCGATGCCGAAAACCTCGCTATGGTGGAGACGGGTTCTATAGATGCTGTTACCGTAGCCTTTGGTGTGCGTAACTTCGAGAACCTGGAGCGTGGTCTGAGCGAGATATACCGCACACTCCGCGAGGGTGGTAAGTTTGTGGTCTTGGAGCTCTCGGTGCCCAAGAACCGCCTCATTCGCTGGTTCTATGCTCAGTATGCACACCGCATCCTTCCAGGCATCGGTGCCATGATATCGAAGGATAAGCAGGCGTATGTCTACCTGCCCGAGTCCATCGACGAGTTCCCCGCCCCCGAGCGCTTCGTCGAGATACTCAAGAGCGTAGGTTTCAAGGGTGTGAAGCGTCGCAAGCAGAGCTTCGGCGTGGCACACATATACGAAGCAGATAAGTAGTTGCGTTAGTGGAGTATGAAGTGGTTGTGTAGGATATCTCTCATTGTCGTCATGCTTGTGGCGAGTAGTGCTGTGGCAGAGGCGTGCAAGCCCCTCGCGGAGCGTATTGCCGAGGGTGTAAAGCTTGTGCGTGTGGCCGATGTCACACACCTCTCAACTTCGGGCATGAACCTCTACCTCGAGGTGGATAACGACACTTGCCACAGACTGGTGGTGAGCGATGCCGAGGTGGACATCATCGACAAGGGCGAGGTGCTTGCAACAATATCGCTACGCGATAAGGTGGTGGTTAGGGGTAAGCGCACCTCGACGATACTCGTTCCTCTTCGCTTCAAGTCGCGCAGCAGCTTCGCCCTTCTCCGTATACTCAGGCGCTCGCTCGACAAGGAGAGTGGCATAACCCTCGACTACCGCATCAGGGGTGGTATAGGAGTATTCAGGCGCACCTTCGAGGCGGAGGATGTAGCGGTAGAGCAACTGCTCAACAACTCGGAGCTTTCGATTGCGACACTCCGCGAGCTCGAGGGTTTCTTAGGTAGATAAAAATGTAAATATCATAATGCTATGAGAGGTCTATTTGGTATAATGTTTATGGCATTTGCGTTTGTTGTTTTTGGAGTAAACGATGCTCAGGCACAGCGCATTGAGAACAAACGCTCGACACTTTCGTCTCGCACGATGGATGGCGCTATGGTGCGCGTCAGGGAGTCTGAGTCGGTAAATAGTGCCGTTACGGCGATAGAGTCCAAATCGCGCCGTAAGGAGGTTGAGGGCTATCGCGTTGTCATCTTCTCGGATAATGGTCAGTATGCGGGTGACAATGCCAAGAGTGTGCTCGAGACATTTAAGAGCAACCACCCACATATCAATGCCTATATGGTCTACGAGAGTCCCTACTTCAAGGTCTCTGTGGGCGACTGCTTGACGCTGGAGGAGGCGAGCCACCTTATGCAACAACTCGACGACGAATATCCCGAGTTATTCCCCAAGCGTGAGGTCATAAAGTTTGTCGATTTGGGCAATGTGCGCGCTGCAAGTCGCGAGGTTCCCGACAGCCTACCCACGGAATAATTGCGTAAAAAAGAACAACTTTAGCCTAAAAAAGTTGATTTCGCAAAAAAATATGTATATTTGTAGCGGTAAAATAGATTATTAACAATTAAAAAGTTAAAACTATGAAGAAGTTTTTTGCATTTGCAGCTATGTTCGCAGCTGTAGCAATGGTATCATGTGGTGGTCAGCAGAAGGCTGCTGAGGAGGCTGCTGCTGAGGAGGCACAGGCATGCTGCACTGAGTGTGTTGAGGCTGCTGCTGAGGAGTGCTGCAGCGAGTGCACTGAGGAGTGCGCTGGCGAGTGCGAGAAGGAGTGCTGCGGCGAGTGCGCTGAGGCTACTGAGGCACCTGCAGAGGTTGTTGCTGAGTAATTACTCTCCACACAAATTCGTAGTGTCCACCGATGGTGGGCACTTTTTTTGTGCCTAAGTGACCCTTTTTTATCAGTATTTAGACGTATTTTTATGGTAAAAAGGTCAATATTTGTGGCGTTATAGAATAAATATTCTACCTTTGGAGGGTCTACTAATCACAGAATAAGATATTTATGAAAAGAACACCTCGTGATCACTCCCTCTTTTTGAAAGCATTTCGTGTCTATTTGCAATATGTAAACTCGGGCCTCTACTTCCGCAAGGAGCATATCATCGGCCTGGAGAATGTCCCCGTGGATGGCACACCCACCGTCGTGGTGTCGAACCACCAGAACTGTCTCAACGACCCTTTGTGTGTCTGCCTGCAACTCACCGATAGGCGCATGAACTTCATAGCCCGCGCCAACGTATTCAAAAATCCTGTATTCAATAAGGCACTCCGCGCCATGGGTCTCTTGCCCGCATACCGCATGAGCCACGAGGGCTTTGGCGCTATCAACAAGAACCGCTCGACGATGGATGCTGCGGGTCAGGCGCTCACCGATGGCGAGACCCTCATGCTCTACCCCGAGGCTGACCACCAGGATAAGCGCTGGCTCGGAACATTCAAGCTCGGCTACTTGCGCATAGCCTTCGAGGCGGCAGAGAAGATGAACTTCGAGCAGGATGTGATGATTCTGCCCTCGTGCAACCACTACTCGAACTACTTCCACGCTCGCACCGATATGCTCATCAAGTTCGATAGGCCCATATCGTTGAAGCCCTACTACGAGCGATACAAGGAGAATGCGCGCGAGACAATGGTGGAGGTTAACAACTTGGTGCGCAGTCGCATTCAGGATATGATGCTCCACGTGAGCGACCTCGAGCACTACGACCAGATAGACTTCCTCCGCGAGACGGGCTACGGTAAGAAGTATGCCCGCGAGCACGGCTTCAAGCCTAACTACTTGCCCTCGCGTCTGCTCTCGGACCAGCAGCTTGTCGATAAGCTTCAGCGTGCAACCGAGGAGCGCCCCGAGGAGATGGAGCAGATATATAAGGATACTACGGAGTTTGCTCTCGGCATCAAGAAGTTGGGTGTGCGCGACTGGCTCTTCCGCCGCCGCCATGGCATCCTCGCTCCCATGCTCCGTGGCTTGGGCTTGCTGTTGCTCTTGCCACTCTTCATCCTCTCGATTATTCCTACGGGATTGATGTTCCTCATCCCTAAGATCTTCATTAAGAAGATGATTAAGGACCAGATGTTCGTCAGCTCGTTCAATGTCGCCGTGAGCGCCTTTGTCTCTGTGCCTATATGTATGATTGTCCCCATCGTTTTGTTGTGGGTCTTCCTCAATGGCTGGTGGGCTTTGGGTTACTGCGTGGCCTTCCCCTTCATGTTCATCTTGGCGTGGAACTACATCCGCTTGTTCTATAAGTTTGTCGGCTCATGCAACTTCGTGCGCCGCAAGAACAGAGCGAGAATCAACGAGCTCCGCGCATTGCGCACAAGCATCTACGAGCGCTTGGATGCTATCTTGGATTAGCGAGATGTCGGTCCAATAGTATAAGTATCCGTTGCGGTGATATGCCGTAACGGATATTTTGTTTTTGGTCTCGGTGTGGTTTTGGGCAGATATTCCTCGCAATTATCCCAATTTTCGCGGAAACAGGCCATATTGTTGTGCCATTATTCCAAAAAATGTAACTTTGCAAAAACTGACAACAATGGGCGATATAGAACTACTCGAGAACGAGGAGATACTTAGGGGCATACGCTTCCCGCACAAGATTGAGAGGGTCACGCAGATAGTAATCACTACGGGCAGCATCTCCTGTATTGTCGACTTTCGCCACTACTCGCTCCAAGCCCCCGCCATGGCGATATTCCTCCCCGACCAGGTCGTAGAGTCGATAGAGGTGGATGCGGAGTTCCAAGGCTTCGGCATGGTTATAAGCTCGGAGTTCACCGACTCGATGAACCTCCCCGTAAGTCTACAGGAGCGTTTGTTTCTCAAGAATAACCAGTTTCACGCCATCTCCAACGAGGAGCTTAAGGCCTACTTATCGTGCTTCGATCAGGTGTCGAGCGTGATGAAGCAGGAGGATAACCCCTATCGTGAGGAGATAATAAAACACCTCTTCTCGGCATACTACTACGGCTTGGGCTACTACATCCACAGCCAGCAGGCGGAGCATGTGGCGATGACACCCCAGCAGGAGCTATGCGAAAGGTTTATAGCGATGGTGTCGGAGAACTTCAAAACTCAGCGAGATATTGGCTTCTATGCTGATAGACTGTGTGTTACAAATAAATATCTCTCCACGCTGCTGAAGCAACATACGGGGATGACGGCGCTGGAGTGGATAGAGCGCTATGTGGTGCTCTATGCCAAGAGTTGTCTCTCCTCTACCACGATGTCGGTGCAGCAGATTAGCGACGAGCTCGACTTCCCGTCGCAGTCGGTCTTTGGCAAGTACTTCAAGCGCGTCGAGGGTCTCTCACCAAAAGCATATCGTCAGTCACTAAAGTAGCGACTGACGATATTGCTAATCTATCGTTGCTATGATCTCTCCTTCGTGCTCACTTACAACCTTGTTGCCCTCTATGCGCATCTTGGTATATGGGTGGCGATAGCTCATGTAGGCTTTGATTAGCGCGATGACAAAGGTATAAATATCCTCTTTGGTGCACGCCTCGTCGTTATAAGCTATGGCGAGCGACTCCCTCCAATAGGACACGTTGACTATGTTTCTGCACCTGGTGTTCCAGCCACTTCGACTCATCAGTGGCGGTGGGGCAACGATATTTTCTATATAGGTGCTTTTGCCTCGCAGCCTTATTTCGCGCCTATTTAGGTGTGGCATCGCATCAAACGACTGCTTCAGGCCATACGTCAGGCATATGTGGTGCAGCGGCTCGGTAAATGTTGCAACTATCTTACCCATTGCTACTTATCCTCGTTGTCCTCTTTCTCCTCGAGGAATGTCTCCACGAACTTATCCTCTATCTTCTGGTAGGTTCCGACCACCGAGTCCTCAATCTTCTGGTAGGTGCCTACTACAGTCTCCTCTACCTTCTTGTATGTGCCTACTACGCTCTTCTCAATCTTTGCTGTCTTTGGTTTTAGCTCTGTCATAGTTCTATATAGTTTAATATGTTTGATTTCGACGGCAAAGGTAGAGCAAATATTCTGGGCAGATTATTCCGATAAACCGAGGTTTTGGGCAGATATTCCGAAACATCAAAAAAGGGGAAGGGCATATAGCGCCTCCCGCATATAGACGCCATAATCACAACATTATTTTTGCACCTTTAATATAAATTTTATACATTTGTGAACTATATACTTACAACGCTATATCGACTTATAACATTAAACTATTTATAATATGAAGAGGATTGCAACCATCGTGGCTGCCATTGTGATGTTGGTGGGCTGCAGTAGTGTGAGTGATGAGTTTGGCGAGCAGAGGCTATCTTCGCCCGATGGCCGTGTGACACTCGACTTCGAGGTTAACAGCGAGGGTGAGGCGCTCTATTCGTTGGCATTTGCTGGCGAGGAGATTATCCGCCCCTCGGCACTAAACATCGAGACCTCGCGTGGCGATTTCGACGAGGGCCTGCGCGTCATAGACATCAAGCACAGCACCTTCCGCGAGACATGGGAGCCCGTGTGGGGTCAGTATGCCGAGATTGAGAACCACTTCAACGAGATGGTCGTGACACTTAAGAACGGCAACGGGGAGTGTGTCGATGTCACCTTCCGCCTCTTTGACGACGGCATGGCGTTGCGCTACACACTTAATGGCGAGGGCGCGTGCGACATCCTCGACGAGGAGACCGAGTTCCGCATGGCGGCAGACTTCGATGCACACTGGATGGCGGGTAGCGACGACGATGCCGAGTTTAATTATGTGCACACCAAGCTCTCGGAGATTAACCCAGCGACCATGCAGCAGTCGGCAGGCCGCGTGAAGGATATTTTGGAGTGTGGCGTGGCGACGCCCGTGGCGATGAAGAGCCCTGCGGGTAACTATGTGGCAATCCACGAGGCAGCATTGTGGGAGTACCCAGGCATGGCGCTCGAGTTCGATGCCGAGGAGCTTATGTTTACCACAGAACTCGCTGGCAATGGTGAGGTTAAGAGCAGCGTTGAGTTGCCTTTCTCAACACCTTGGCGCACCGTTATCGTGGGCGATAGAGTGGGCACTTTGGTCGAGTCATCGATGGTGCTCAACCTCAACGAGCCCTGCAAGTTGGAGGATACATCGTGGATTAAACCCATGAAGTATGTCGGCGTATGGTGGGAGATGCACCTCAAGGTATCTATCTGGGATATGGATGGCAAGTATCCCCACTGCGCAACTACGGAGAATGTTAAGAGGTATATCGACTTTGCCCATGAGAATGGCTTCGGAGGTGTCCTTGTTGAGGGCTGGAACGAAGGCTGGGGTTGGGGTGAGCGCTTCGACTACTCGCTTCCATACCCCGATTTCGACATCGAGGAGCTTTGTCGCTATGCCGAGGAGCGAGGCGTGGAGCTTATTGGCCACCACGAGACATATGCCAACGTCGTTAACTACGAGGAGCAGATGGCCGATGCCTACGCATACTACGCTAAGCATGGCGTGAACAGCGTCAAGACGGGTTATGTGGGCTCTATTGCCGAGCATAAGCACTACGACCGCTGGATGGTGGACCACTACAACCGCACCGTGGTGGAGGGTGCTAAGCATAAGCTCTGCATCGACATCCACGAGCCTATACACTCTACGGGCATATGTCGCACCTATCCCAACCTTATGTCGGCAGAGGGTATGCGCGGTCAGGAGTGGCAGGCATGGAATGCGGGTAACTGCATCGACCACAACCCCACATTGCCCTTTACGCGCAACGTGGCGGGACCTATGGACTTCACGCCCGGCATCTTCGACCTGCGCTACCATAATACTATTAATAAGGCCGCCGCGACGGCTGATGGCTCGGTTAACGAGGCCTATAATTACACCTTCTATGTGAACTCTACCCTCGCGCACCAGCTTGCGCAGTATGTGGTGTTCTATAGCCCCATACAGATGGCTGCCGACCTTCCAAGCAACTACCGCGAGCGCCCCGATGCATTGCAGTTTATTGTTGATGTCCCCGTCGATTGGGCTACAACAAAGTGTTTGGATGGCGAGATTGGCGACTATGTTGTCACCGCGCGCAAGGATAAGTATAGCGACGACTGGTACGTCGGTGGTATCACCGATGGCGAGCGCCGTGAGGTTAGCGTTTCGCTCGACTTCCTCGATGGCGACCGCACCTACTCGGCTACCCTCTATCGCGATGGCGACAATGCGGGTTGGGACACAAATCCCACGGACTATGTCATTGAGCAGTTGGAGGTTGCAAAGGAGGATGTGCTGAATATCGTGATGGCACCTGGTGGTGGCTTCGCTCTCAGCATCAAGACCAAGTAGGCTGATTTAGTCATATAGGAAAGCGTAAAAAAGCTCGGCGCCTTGTGCGCTGAGCTATTTTTTTGTCTTATGGAATTCGGCGTTGTTAAGGGGTGGAAATGAATTATTTATCTAATTCAATTAGAAAAATCATCAAGGCAAAGGATAATAAAAACTACAACAAGAATAAAAAACATGAAAAAATATTTTCTTTTTTATTATTTTTATTCTACTTTTGCAAAACCATAATTTTAATATTTGTGACTATGAGAATTTTCAACCCCCTTTTTGCTTTTGCAGCTCTGGTGTGTGTAGGGCTGCTTTCGGCATGTGAGAGTGATCCCGCAACAAACGATCCACAAAACGATTCGCCCGTGATTAATATCAGCGACACAACCCTCGAAGTATCGGCCGAGGGTGGTGACTACACTATCGAATTTAGCATAACCAATGCTATTGGCGATGTTAAGGTGGCGGCGACAAGTGCCGTAGAGTGGCTTACGGTAAAAGAGACAACGCAGACAGCGATTGTGGTTAACGCAGCATTCAACACCGAGGAGAGTGAGCGCCAGACCACGCTTACAATAAAGTATCCTCAAGCGGAGGATGTGGTGATTAGTGTGACACAGGCTGGCAAGGATGGCGACCCTTACACACTCACGATTAAGGATGTCACCTACAACAAGTTTGTGTCGGATGTAACTGCGCAGAACGACGAGAACTACTATGTTATATATTCGTCAACAGTCTCATATTTCCACGAGATGGGCATTGCTGACAAGGATACGCTCTTGCTTGATGACTACAACTTCTTCTCGCAGTATGCTGGTGCTTACGGCTTAGGTCTTCAGGACTTCATGGTTCAGTTTGGCTTAGTGCGTAAGGGCGATGTATCTGTCGACTGGACAAGCCTTGTTCCTGCGGAGAGCTATGTTGTCTATGTTTATGGCGTTAAGTTCAACGAGGATGGCAGCGACTACACCGTTACTACGCCTATCTATCACGAGGTTGTTGAGACACCTATGAACGAGCTCGGTCGTGTAAACTTCATGCCTCTATTAGGCCCTATTGATGGTCCGAAGGTTGAATATGAGATTCACCCAATTGATTACGACGGATATTACGCAACAATTATCTGTGACTCATCACACGAGCTGTATCCGCATTATGATGATGATTGGAATAATCTCGATCGTGAGGCAGCCCAGTATTGGATGAGACAAGTAAATTCATACATGGGCTACTATGGCATGAGTGCAGAGCAGATTCTTGAGGAGGAGTGCTATCAGGGCATATCATACTTCGAGGAGGTGCTCCAGGCAAATAGCGATTATTGGGTCTTTGTTTTGCCAATCGATATCGTTGACGGTTTGCCAATGTTGAGCGCAAATCTCTCTATGTTTGACATTCATACGGGCGACGTGGCGCAGTCGGATATGACATTCGATATCGAGCTTAACGCTTGCTACACCCGTGTGTTGGGCTTCACCGTAACTCCCTCTACAGATGAGAATTACTCTATCCTCATACTCAACAAGACGGCCCTCGAGGGTCTCACAACCGATGAGGAGATTATCGACTTCGCCGTAAATGGCTACTGGCTCGATGAGTATAAGGGCGAGTACAACTACTACAACTGCTACCTTCGTCCCGAGACCGAGTACTCAATCCTTGTCTTTGGCTACTATGGCGGTGTTGCGACAACAGGCCTCACACGCCTCGATGTCAAGACCGAGGCCGTGGCTGCAGCCGAGAATAGCGTGACAGGTGTGGTTACATATGGCCCATACGACCCCGTTGCTATCGCGGAGCTTGACCCCGCCTATGCGAGCTTTGCAAACTATGCTGGCAACTTTGTGATGCTGCACTGGCTCGAGACCGCAAGTGCCGACTACGCAGGTGTATATCACTACATCTACGACACGGCAACCGTAGGCTCATGGGGTGACCAGGCAATTTTCGATGACCTTGTATACTACTCATACTACGATGTTATGGCCGATGCTGGAGCGTTCAACACGGAGTATGTAATCGCAGGTGTTGTTCAGGACTATCGCGGTAACTACAGCGATATGGTCTATAGCGAGCCCTTCACCTACACTGCAGACCAGATTCGCGACGCGCAGGAGTTCCTCGACCTTATGAGTGGCGACACTCGTGGTGGCAAGCTTCAGGTGAGCCTCGTAGGTCGTAACGAGATAGTAAGCCTTCCCAAGTCAAAGTAGCCTCACAGGTAGAACTTTGGTGCGATAGAAGTGGGGGTTGCCCGGTAGTTTTTACCGTGGGCAACCCCTAACTTTATGCCTCGTGCCACAGTTGTTAACAGCGCAATGTTAATAAGCGGTAATAACTAATAACAATTTGTGGGTGAAAATTCATTGCTCTATGGTGAAAAATTTCTAAATTTGTGCTTCGATAAATCATTCGCTATGGCAAAGCAGTACAACAAATATTCGAAAAATAATCAGGAGGCATTCGAGAAACTTACGGGTATCGATGGCACATTGCCTCCCCAGGCTATAGAACTCGAGCAGGCCGTATTGGGCGCCTTGATGCTCGAGCGCGATGCCATCATCGACGTTCAGGAGTATGTCAAGCCCGAGACCTTCTACCTCGAGGAGCACCGCATAATCTTCAAGGCTATCCAGGCGCTATCGTTCGACATGAAGGCCATCGACCTCTACACCGTGACCGAGCGCCTCAAGGCACAGAAAGAGTTGCAGAAGGTGGGTGGTGCGCCATACCTCGCCGAGCTTACGCAGAAGGTGGCTTCGGCAGCCCACATCGAGTTCCACGCCAAGATTATCGCACAGAAGTATGTGCAGCGCGAGCTCATACGCTCGGCAACCGAGATTGAGCGTCGCTCATACGACGACGAGGTAGATGTTACGGAGCTTATTGGCTTTGCCGAGCAGGAGATATTCCGTGTGTCGGAGGGTAACGTGAAGCGCTCGGTGCAGGCGGCATCCGACATCTTGCGCAAGGCATTGGCACAGATTGAGGAGGCCTCAAAAACTGCGGGCGAGTACAATGGTGTGCGCTCGGGTTTCACCGACATCGATGCCGTAACGCTCGGTTGGCAGCCCTCGGATCTTATCATCATCGCGGCGCGTCCCTCAATGGGTAAGACCGCCTTCGTGCTTACCATGGCGCGCAACATGTGCGTGGAGCTGAAGACCCCCGTAGCCTTCTTCTCTTTGGAGATGTCGTCGGTACAGCTTATGAACCGACTCATCGTTGCCGAGACACAGCTCAACTCCAAGGACTTGCGTACGGGTAACCTTACGCCTGCGCAGTGGACACACCTCGAGTCGCAGACCGTGGAGCTGGGTCGCTCACCCCTATACATTGACGATACGCCTGCGCTCTCGGTATATGAGTTCCGCTCAAAGGCTCGCCGTCTGAAGACACAGCACGATATTCAGCTTATCATCATCGACTACCTGCAGCTTATGACGGCCTCTACGCCCGAGACGCGAGGCAACCGTGAGCAGGAGGTGTCGCTTATCTCGCGTACGCTCAAGGCCATCGCCAAGGAGCTCAACGTGCCCATCATCGCACTTTCGCAGTTGAGCCGTAACGTGGAGAACCGTGGTGGCTCGAAGCGTCCCCAGCTATCGGACCTTCGTGAGTCGGGTGCGATTGAGCAGGATGCCGACGTTGTAGCCTTCATCCACCGCCCCGAGTACTATGGCCTCACGACGGATGAGAACAATATGCCTACGGCGGGTATGGCCGAGATTATCATCGCCAAGCACCGTAACGGTGAGGTTACGGATGTCCCCTTGCGCTTTATCAAGGAGCAGGCGAAGTTTGCCGATGCCGACTCTTCGGTTACCGCAGCTGTCGTGGCACAGGGTCCCAACTATGGTCGCGAGGAGAGCTATGATGACTTCTCGTCGAGCGCAAACAATATGCCTCCTATGGGTATTGCGCCTATGGGCATGGCGGGAGGTGTACCCAACGAGTTCGACCTCGGAGCACCATCCATGGGCATGGGCGCACCAAAGACCTCAGACGACGCTCCATTTTAGTTAGTGGGTAGCCTATTGCGCTAATCATTGCAACAATAAATATATGTTTGTAAGGGTACATACGGGTGCTATATCGGGCATCGAGGCTGTGGCCGTGACTGCCGAGGTGAATGTCGCCTCGGGAGGCATAGGCCTATTCATCGTGGGCCTTCCCGACAACACCATCAAGGAGAGTCACGAGCGCATACAGGCTGCCTTCGAGAACTCTGGCTTCAAGCTCCAGGCGAAGAAGACCGTCGTAAACCTCGCCCCTGCCGACCTGCGCAAGGAGGGCTCGCAGTATGACCTGCCCATCGCTATCGGCATCCTCACGGCAACGGAGCAGATACAGACCGAGATGCTTGACGACTCGATGTTCATTGGCGAGTTGTCGCTAAATGGCAAGCTACGCCCCGTGAAGGGTGTGTTACCCATCGTCGCCATGGCTCGCGAGATGGGATTCAAGCGCATCTTCATGCCCGAGGAAAATGTGTCGGAGGGTGCTGTGGTTGAAGGTGTTGAGACCATTGGCGTAGGTTCATTGTTGGAGATTTGCGAGATACTTTCGGGTCGTATGCCCTACACCCCCGCCGAGCACGCATTGAGCGAGGAGGAGGTAGCCGCGCAGAGCGAATATGCCGAGGACTTCTCGGATGTGAAGGGTCAGGCCTATGTAAAACGTGCGCTGGAGATTGCTGCAGCAGGTGGACATAATGTCATCATGGTGGGTGCTCCGGGTTCGGGTAAGACAATGCTTGCGCGCCGTATGCCGAGCATCATGCCTCCCATGACCTTGGAGGAGGCACTCGAGACTACGAAGGTGCACTCCGTGGCGGGTAAGATAGGCGCTCACCGTGGCCTTATCTACACACGCCCCTTCCGTGCTCCACACCACCTCACATCGCAGGTGGCACTCATAGGTGGTGGTCAGTCGCCACAGCCTGGCGAGGTTTCGCTGGCGAATAATGGCGTCTTGTTCCTCGACGAGATGCCCGAGTTTGGTCGCAACGTCTTGGAGGTATTGCGCCAGCCTCTTGAGGATAGGCATATCACCATCTCGCGTGCAAAGTATTCGGTTGACTACCCCGCGAACTTCACACTTATAGCATCTATGAATCCCTGCCCATGTGGCTACTACAACCACCCCACGAAGGAGTGTACTTGTTCTGCTGCCGCTGTGCACCGCTATATGGCGCATATCTCGGGCCCACTGATGGATCGTATCGACATACACATCGAGGTTACGCCCGTCACGATTAGCGAGATGTCGGACGCTACGCCCGCGGAGTCGAGTGCTACAATTAGAGAGCGTGTCATCAAGGCGCGCGAGGTGCAGTTGCGTAGGTTCGAGGGCCTCGATATACACGCCAATGCTATGATGAACAGTGCTATGTTGCGTAAGTTTGCACCTTTGGATAGGACTTGCTCAGAGCTCTTGGAGCGTGCCATGAGCCACCTGAACCTCTCGGCGCGTGCCTACGACCGCATCATAAAGGTGGCGCGCACGATTGCCGACCTTGAGGGCGCGGAGAATATCGCGCCACAACATATCTCCGAGGCTATAGGCTACCGCTCGCTCGATAGGGAGAACTGGGGAAGATAAGAGTAATAAGAGTTGTATACCTATTTTATATAATAGTGGGGTTGTTCCTTTTGGAGCAACCCCATTGTCGTGTTTGTTAGTTGATTGTAAAATAACCATATCTTTATACCATGCGTGCAACTATATTGGCGATGTGGTTTTTTGTCGCGTTGTGCTGTTTGTGTCTCAACTTCTCACTATGAGCAACTTTCGAGATTCCCGTCGTAGTAGCGAAAAATAACCTATTTGTTAAAAAACATTGCTTTTTATTTTGTGGTTTGAAAAAAAGTATTTAATTTTATAATCCGTAAAGGCACTTAAGACCCATTTAGCGGTGAAAAAACTACCGATTTAGGGGGCGTGAGGGCTGACTAAAAAACCTAAAAAACCTAAAAAAAACCTAATACTATGAAAAATTATTCAGCAAAAGAGATTAAGAACATCGTTCTTATTGGTGCGCCTGGCGCCGGTAAAACTACCCTTGCAGAGGCAATGGCTTTCGAGGGTAAGGTGATTGACCGCAGGGGTAGCATCGAGAATAACAACACTATCTCGGATAATACAGATATCGAGCACGAGTACAA
>JAZRAT010000083.1:0-44657 GCA_045634725.1 Alistipes sp.
CCTTCTGAAAACTGCTTCATAATAGTTGAATTTTATAGGTTAAACATTATACACTTTTCTACCTCCATCCACACTGTTTTGGATGACGACTTTACAAAGTGCCCTATATATATAATACGAATAAGCCCCTTTCAACAAGGACGAAATTAGTCGAAATTTACGCTTTGCTTGCATATTTCATAATTACATACTATTGATATTCAATGATTAATATCAGATTTATGCAATATGCAAGTTTTTTTTATGTCGAGTTTCCGCACTACGACACTATTCAGGATAAATGGAGAGGCTGGGTATAAACAAAAATCGTTGAAAAGTGAGGAACTTTCCAACGATTTTTATCTGTTCTCATAACCCGGATATTTGCATCTATAATATCCTTGTTCGAGTATCTTTCAGTTGGATAGTATTCCCGATAGAATTTGCGGTTTCGACGCTTGAAATAGGCGCACACAGAACACCTTCAATGCGTTTTACGCCCTGAACGCGACCAATAGCCGTAAGCAATATGTGCATTCTGTTCTGCTGCATTTTAGTTAATATTTTATCCCACATCGGGAGTACAAAGATAGTGATTTGATGCGCTACTTTCAAAGATTTTATGCACTAATCTTCAGATAATTAAGCTATATACTAAAGTATATATTGTTAGGGCAAATTGTTATTCATGTGTTGATGGCGTGTTCCGTTGATTTAGGGCATATGATGCCTCCACGAAAGTATAACTTCTCATTTTACAGCTAATTGCGATATCGATTTATCGAAACCAATTTCGAGCGATTTGAAGATTGGTTTAATGCATAAAACACAACGATATGCACCAGACAAAGCAACAAAAAGAGAGCCCCTACAAGGTAGGTCAGAAGGTACGAATAATCCATCTCGAAGGCGAGGATACCCGCTACGATGGCAAGGAAGGTGTGATTGAGCACATCGATGGCATCGGCCAGCTGCATGGCACCTGGGGCGGCCTGGCCATCATCCCCGAAGCGGACGAGTTTACTGTAATCGGTTAGCACTAAAATAGCTAGATGTCAAGACCGCACGATTGCGGTCTTTTTGTCTCTGTGAATGAACTTTATTCTGTTTTTGTAATCTCAAATAATAAAAATTGCTACCTTTGTACAGATTCTGCATTTCAAATGTAGTTTCGTACATATTTGATTGGATATTTTTTGACGATTCTTCCTTATCGAAACTTGGCGGTTTAGAACTACAAGGAGAACGGCAACAAAATGTCCCGTTAGGTTGTATATCCCTACACCGATTGGCTCGGTGTGTGCGATATATTTCCTGCGTGGGCGTTTGTGTTGCTTATTCTTGTAGTGGGCAGCCAAGGCCTTGATAAGGGATAAGTTAATGCAGCGCCTGCGCTTTTTTATGGACTTATCCGGAAATAAGGACTTGCTAGACAGAGAGTTGGTGGCATTCCTCGCATCACGCAAAGCAACACCCCACGACGCCCAATTAGCGCGAGAATGGGCCGAATCCATCTGCCAGACCGACAAAGTTGTCATCAGCGGCTTTCACTCCCCACTTGAAAAAGAGATCTTAAATATCCTGCTCGAAAATCATCGTCCCGTTATTATCGCACTTGGTCGAGCACTCTATAAAAAAGTTCCTCCACACCTACAATCAGCCTTTGACGAAGGCCGACTGCTGTTTGTTTCGTTTCGTGGCTACTCCAGCCACAGCTGTAACTCTGCCCAGCAACGCAACTGGGGCATCGCCGCCCTCGCCGATGAGATCTATTTCACACAGTTCGACAACACCAGCTCACTTAGCACCCTGCACTTCACCCTTGACAAGTATAGCGACACGCCCGTACACATTTTAGAGTAAAATTTTCAGCTTTTGTCAAAAGTTGTCAAAAACTCGGGGTTACTTTGCGACAAAGTAACCCTTAAATGCTTTTGTTATGTCACTTTGGGATTGGCTGCTTGCAGCGTGGATTTATGAGGAGTTGTTCGATGATGACTCGGACAACAGCTCTCACAACAACACTCGCGACAATGATTCGTCATACGACTACGATGATTATGAGGAGGATTTTTGATGTGTAGTAGTGTAAGTTTTTAGATTTTCAAATCTTCCGAATCGAAATAATTCTTAACTTTGTAAAATTAAGAACCATTAATACCTTAGTTATGGCAAGATTAACTATACATGCTGACATTGACTGTAATATTTATGTAGACACAGAATATTATGGCATAGCAAAAGCTGATACTGATTATAGTATTGAACTAAGTAGCGGTGTTTATTGGATAGAATGCCGCAGTATTGATGACAACATCCCATTGTATGATTTTGATTTTAATGCGTACGATTCATCTGTAGGTTTACGAAAAGACATTTCACTATTGAATAACCTGAGACACAAGTTATTAAAAGCAAGATATGATACGGTAGGAGAATTTATAAATGGATATGCAAGGGTCCAAGACAAAGGCGTGCTAATCGGATATATTGATTCAACATATCAATTCCTATATGATGATGTGCTGGTATTGTGTGAAAATGTACTTTGTGTTAGAAAGAATGGCATGTATGGTATTCTTAATGATGGCAAAGAGGTTATACCTATAAAGTATACATCAATAAGTCTACTCGGTAATAAGCTGTTGCGACTTGAACTCAATAATCATTTTGGTTTAGCAGACCTTGAGGGACGGAAACTAACCCCGCTTAAGTATAAGATAATAGAATATGTAATGAACAATGTGTATGCACTTTATTACAACGAGTGGCAATTTGTTGATTATAGAATCAACACCGTTGCCATACCTAGCAATGTTCTACTTTACACCTCAAATAACAATAAACCATTAACAATTGAACGAAAGTTTGGATATGAAAAATATATTACATATGATTCTGCATTTAACCAAAAACCTTTTTTACATCTGTTTGACAATGGTACTGGAATTATAGTATTTGAAAACTATTTAGAATACATAGGTAACGATTCATTCAGCGGTTGTGAGTCTCTAACAAGTGTTACTATCCCAAGTAATGTTATATCAATTGGAGAAGGAGCATTTGAAGATTGTTGGAATATTAAAAATATCAATATTCCCAAAAATGTTAAGTCGATTGGTGGCAGTGCATTTTGCCACTGTCAGAACCTCGTAAGCATTAATCTCCCAGAAACCTTAGAAATTATTAAGGAATATACATTCTATGGCTGTGGGGCGATTAAAAACATTGTTATTCCTGAAAGTATAACCACAATTGAGAAGTTTGCTTTTAAAGGTTGCGTGTCGTTGATGTCAATCAGTATTCCCCAAAGTGTAACAACTATTGGTGAAAGTGCTTTTGAGAGCTGTAAAAACCTACAAGATGTTCATATTACTAGTATTGAGGCATGGTGTAATATATTTTTCACATACAATCAACTATCTAATCCTTTACATAATACAAATGCTCGCATATGCATAAATGGGGAGAATATTGAAGAATTAATCATTCCAAAGGGAGTTGAGAAAATAAACAAGTATGCGTTTTGGGGATGTAAAAATTTAAAAGAAATTAATATACAGGAAAGCGTAAGAACAATTGAGGAATTTGCATTCGTAGGCTGCAACAATCTACTAAAAACAACTATTCCTCATAGTGTAACGGTTATTGGTGAGGGAGCATTTGCAGGATGTGCAGGAGACTTATTCATAAATTGTGATATTCCTGCCTGCTTTGCTACGCTTCACGAATACAATGACGAATCATATAGCGGTGTTAGCATTGCAGAAGTCGGCTGTTCTTTTGAAAGAGCCAACTTTTCTAGAGTTCATATTGGAGATGATGTACATTCTATTGGAAGTGGAGCGTTCAAGGGGTGTGATAATATTGAGAAATTTGCAGGTAAATTTGTTGAAGATAACGGACGCTGTATCATAATAGATGGCGAATTAATAGCAGTTATTGCAAACAACCTAATAGAATATAAAGTTCCTAAGAAAGTTAAGCAGATTGGAGCATATGCATTCGATAATAGCAAAGGATTGGTATATATTACCCTTCCTCAATCAGTGGAAACAATTGGTGCTGGAGCTTTTTATAATTGTCGTGATTTAAAAACGATCTTTTGTGAATCGTCCTCACCTGCAGAACTATTAGAATTTGATGAATTGTATTGTATGGATTCATATATGATGCCTAATTCTGATGGAAATTTCGGCTATTTTCTAAAAAATATTTGTGTTCCTGCCGAATCAGTAAATAGATATAAAGAAGAATGGAATGAATATGAGGATAAAATAGTTGGTTATAATTTTTAATTAATATGAAATTAGATATTGAAAGAATATTAAGATATAATAATAGGGAAATGTCAATAGATGAAATAAAGAATGAATTGTTGATAATGGGATATGTGAATCGAAACTTATATAACAAAATTCATTATCACTTAAATTATGGTGATTTATACGATAAAGTTGTAAAAACCCAATATCCTGCAGGGAGGGATACATATCAAATATTTTAAATACAATGTAGAAGTCTTAAACGGAAGGCAACACAATATAACACAACATACCTATGCTCGCCTACACCTACATATCCCCCGGCAAGTTCGAGTTGATCGACAAGCCGAAGCCCGAGTTACAAGGCCCGCGTGATGCCATTGTGCGCATTACGCTTGGCAGTATTTGCACCAGCGACCTGCATATCAAGCACGGCAGTGTGCCGCGTGCCGTTCCGGGCATAACCGTTGGACACGAGATGGTTGGCGTTGTTGAGGCTGTCGGCGCCGAGGTACGCAATATCAAGCCAGGCGACCGCGTGACGGTCAATGTGGAGACCTTCTGCGGCGAGTGTTTCTTCTGCAAAAATGGCTTTGTGAACAACTGCACCGACCCCAATGGCGGCTGGGCGCTCGGCTGTCGCATCGATGGCGGGCAGGCGGAGTATGTGCGTGTGCCGTATGCCGATCAGGGCCTCAACCGCATCCCCGACGGCGTAAGCGATGAGCAGGCGTTGTTCGTGGGCGATGTGTTGGCAACGGGATTTTGGGCGGCTCGAATTTCGGAGATTAAGCCCGATGACACGGTGCTGATTATCGGTGCGGGACCGACGGGAATTTGCACGCTGCTCTGCGTGATGTTGAAGCAGCCGAAGCATATCATCGTGTGCGAGAAATCGCCCGAAAGAGCCCGTTTTGTGCGTGAACACTATCCGAGCGTGGAAGTTGTTGCGCCAGAGGATTGCATCGCCACGGTGCGCCAAAAATGCAAGCGTGGAGGTGCTGATGTGGTGTTGGAGGTTGCGGGTGCGGAGGATACCTTCCGCCTGGCGTGGGAGTGTGCTCGTCCGAATGCGATTGTGACGGTTGTGGCGCTGTACGATAAGCCGCATACGCTGCCTCTGCCCGAGATGTACGGCAAGAATCTGACCTTTAAAACGGGTGGCGTGGACGGCTGCGATTGCGCGGAAATTTTGAGCCTCATCGAGGCGGGCAAGATCGACACCACACCACTGATTACGCACCGCTACAAACTCGCCGACATTGCCGAGGCGTATCACCTGTTCGAGAACAAGTTGGACGGCGTGATTAAGGTGGCGGTGGAACCGTAAAAAGAACTATCAATATCTCAAGAACTACTCGAACTAATGAAGATTATTTTAAGTCGCAAAGGATTCGATTCGGGCTATGGAGGTATGCCGAGTCCCATTCTACCAGATGAGACAATGCTATCTATGCCTATACCAAGCGAAGGAGATTTAGTGCATTATTGCGACCTTTACCACAACGGCTTATCATATCAAGATATAATTAGCCAATTGAAACCGAATAGTAAGATTTTTCACGAAGAGTGCCATCTTGATCCCGATATTCGTAGGGATGTAGTTGCTCGCAAAGATGGTTGGAAACCTGCATTTGGACAAGTTGGTGCAGCGCAATCTCATTTGCGCAATCAAGGTGTTTGCAACGGAGATATCTTGCTCTTCTTTGGTTGGTTTAGACATACAGAGATTGTAAATGGCAAATTGTCATACATTGGACCGACATCTGGCTTTCACGCAATATATGGATATATGCAGATTGGCAACATTATCAAATGTGCTGAGGATGTCCCACAATGGCTAATGGGTCATCCGCACGCTTGCGATAAACGATGGCAGAAAAACAATGCCATACACATTGCAAGTGACCATCTAACATTAAATCCTCTTTTAGAAGGTGCGGGGTGTTTTCATTATGCAGATACGCTAAAACTAACAAAAGAGGGTTGTAGTCGAAGTGTATGGGAATTACCTGATTTCTTTAAGGATATTCCAATTTCTTACAATAAAAAAGCTTGGAAAGAAGATGGCTTCCACTCGGCAGCAAAGGGGCAAGAATTTGTCTTTGAGGCAAATGAAGATGTAATTAATTGGCTGCAAGATATATTCCAAAACGCACAATTATAACTTATGATTGACCATCTTTTACGGCCATTGGTTTGCGAGCGATTCCTGACGGATGCGCGGTATCGGGAGGGGCATTTGCGAGTGGTGAATGCGCTGCGCGAAAGGCGTGTTATGGGGCTTCATTCGCCCGAGATAAAGGCCGTTGCAAAACAACTCTCGCGCGAGGGTGGCGAGATTGTTATGCCTGACGGAACGCATCGAATGTGCGCTAATGGAGCCGAGGTAATTCGTGCATTTGAGGAGGTGCCGAGCGAGAATTTATGTTACGAGGAAACTGTTATTTGGGGCTATCTTATCAACCTCGAAAAATGTTCACTCGACGAGCGTTTGGCAATGCTCGGTCGCTATGTGCCCGTGCTGGATAATTGGGCGGTGTGCGACTCCTACTGCGCTCACGCAAAGTGGATGGCGCGTACCGACAAGGCGACTCTGTGGGCATTTTTGGAGCGTTGGTTTGACTCCGAACACGAGTTTGAGGTACGCTTTGCGGTGGTCGTGGCGATGTGTTATTTTCTCAACGAGGAGTGGCTCGACAAGGTGTTTGAGCGCATCAACGGGCTCGATTTCGGGTGCATAAAATCAAAATATAAAACTGTCAAAGGCAAGCAGAAAGTCGCTCAACAAGGCATTGTGCAGGGCGCGGAGCCATACTATGTGCGAATGGGCGTTGCGTGGCTACTGGCGACGGCATTGGCCAAGTTCCCCGATGCGACGAGAGACTTTGTCCGTTCATCAAACTTGCCTGCCGATGTTGTAAAACTCTATATCCGCAAGGCCCGCGAGTCGTTCCGCACACGCACGGTCGAGGCTATGTGATTATTAGTATGGCCTTGTAATAAAAATAACTTTACCAGAATTTAGGAGGCAAACATCGTTAGCGATAACCATTCGGTTTGCAGGCGAAGAGAAAAAGTTTTGGTTTTTCTCTTTTTGTGTTATAATATTTTATATCTTTGTAAACAAATGGAAACAGGAACTAATATGGATAAGCCCAAAAATCGCATAAAAGAGGTGCTCGAAGAGCGTGGCATCAAACAAACCTGGCTTGCAGAAAAGCTCGGTAAAAGTTTCTGCATAGTAAACTCTTATGTTTGCAATCGACGCCAGCCGAGCCTTGATGTGCTATTTGAAATAGCAAAGGTATTAAACGTAAACCCTAAAGAATTAATAGATAGCGATAATAGCATTTCTATTAGTGCCTGCCAAAACGTAGGTATGCTTAGTCCTGCTCAAGTTCCTTCGGAAATAAAAAAGTTATAACGATGCTAACTTATGATAAAAAGTGAAAGTAAAAACCCAAACACCCAACTTTTTCTTCAATTATCGTAAGCATATACAATATTGACAAATAATAACATATAATACTTATGGATATAAAAGAATTTGCACAAGAGTTTATCGACAACGTCAAGATGTCGGTAGATATGACAGGAGCCGACTATGACCATGAGTTAGCAACAAGTATCTTGGAGTATGTCGAGGATAATGGCGAGGTCAATGCACCCCAAGTGTGCTCGTTCAAGAAGACACGTAGCCGCATCACTGCCTACGACTACAACGACGAGATTGAGTCGCTCGACCTCTTTTACCTTATCAAGGCCGATACTCTCTTGGGTAAGGTAAACAATGGCAAGCTCGACCAGGGCTTCAACTACCTCTCTAGCTTCTACCGCGAGGCCATGGATGGCTCGCTCTTCAAGAACACAGACGTGGAGGAAACTGACGAGATTTCCGAGGTTGCTCGCCTCGTGCAGAGTACCAAGGGCAATATCAGCCAGTTGCGCCTATATGTCCTTACCGATGGTCTCATTGACCCTGCATATGCAATCGCTTCGGTAGAACATGACGATGGCTTTATCATCGAGTTCAATGTGTGGGACATGCAGCGTGTGTACCAGCAACACCGCATCCGTGCCGGCAAGGAGAAGGTTGAGATTGACTTCCCTACCAGCTACAACACCGAGCTCTTGTGTCTCAAGATGAACGAGGGAAACCCCTTCGTGGATGCCTACCTCGCCATCATTCCTGGCATTACTTTGGCCAAAATTTACAAGCAATATCAGCAGGTGTTGCTGGAGAAGAATGTGCGCACCTTCCTCCAGTTCAAGGGTAAGGTAAATCAGCAGATACGCAAGACCCTGCGCGAGCAACCCGATATGTTCTTCTCGTACAACAATGGTATCTCTACCACCGCCAGCGACATCGAGCTAAAGGAGGTAGATGGAGCACTTTATATCACTCGCCTCTTTGACTGGCAGATTGTCAATGGTGGTCAGACTACGGCCTCTATTGCTGCCTCATACAATGACAAGGAGGTAGACCTCAGCAAGGTGTTTGTCTCTATGAAAGTTAGCGTAATCCGCGACCTCGAGCATGATGAGGAGATCGTGAAGGCTATCTCTAACTCGGCCAATAGTCAGAACGCCATCAAGAAGTCTGACTTCTCAGCCAACGAACCTTATCTCGTCGATATGGAGCGCTATAGCCGTAGCGAGTGGGTTCCCAATGGCAAGAGCAAGCCCATTAACAAATGGTATTTCGAGCGCACCCGTGGCCAATACCTTGACCAGCTGGCGCAGCTCTCTGGTTACAATGAGCGTGCCTTCAAGGTAGAGTACCCCAAGAATCAAAAAATCACTAAGACCGATGTGGCAAAGGTTGAGATGGCATGGAAACAGCGACCAGGCGATGTATGTAAGGGAGCGGAGCAAAACTACAAGATCTTTGTTGACGATATCATGCGAGAGAACCCCACCATCACGCCCGCCTACTTTAAAAAGATTGTAGGTAAGTGCATCTTGTTTAACACTATCGATAGCATCGTGAAGTCAAAGAAACTGGGTGGTTATAAATCAAATATGAATGCCTACATCATGGCCTCTCTCTCTATGCTTTCGAGTGGCAACCTGGATTTGATGTACATTTGGGAGCATCAGATGGTGCAGCAAGAGGTGGTAGACAAGATTGAGGAACTGATTCCTCTCGTATGGGTTCATCTCACCGCATCGGTTGGTAGCGGAAATCAATCTTCTAATATCAACGAATGGAGTAAGAAAGCCGAGTGCTGGAATCGTCTCAAACTAAAATTGAGTGAGATGGAGAAGTTTGACGACACACTCATGCAGGCCGAGACCAATGACGATGGCTCTTACCTAAACGAGACTCAGCAAGCTCGCATTAAGGAAGCTGAAGATGTGCCCGCTGCATACTGGTTTGAACTATCTAAGTGGGCAAAAGCCAATGATGCACTTACCCCCATGGACCGCAAAGCAGCTTTTAACTTTGGAACTATGCGCTCACGAAATCAGAAGTTTAAGTCTCTAAAGCAGGCTGTGTATGCATTGAAAATTATAGCTACGGCTAAGGAATTAGGATTTGAAGGATAAATTGAGTCTTTCATATCTCTACGATGTATAGAGATGCTTATTATTAAATAAAGTGTAAATGAAGAAAAAAATTTATAAAGTACTTGATTTATTCTGTGGTTGTGGGGGTATAAGCGAAGGCTATGCGCTTGCAGGATTTAAAATAGCTGGTGGCATAGACTTTAATGATTATGCGACTAAAACTTTTAAGCATAACTTCAAAGATGCGATAGTGCATAATATAGACATCATGACTTTTCCAGACAATCAGATTGTGGAGGAGTATGGTGATGTCGACGTTATTGTGGGAGGACCTCCTTGTCAAGGCTTCTCTTCTGCGAATAGATGGCAAAAAGAGATGGAAGACCCGAGAAATAAGTTGTTCTATGAATATATTCGCTTTGTTCAGCAGATTCGTCCTAAAGTTATAATGATTGAGAATGTTCGCGGACTTTTAAGTCGCGATAATGGGTATGCAATAAAGCGAATAGATGAGATACTTGGCGCCGAAGAGTATAATATAAAGTATCAAGTGCTAGATGCTTCTGATTATGGTGTTCCTCAAAATAGAAAAAGAGCAATCATTGTAGGAATCAGAAAAGATTTTAAAGATATATATTTTGATTTTGATACAATAGAGAAGCAGAAAAAAACAACTGTGGAGGATGCGATAGGTGAACTCTATTGTTTTGAGTCGTGCCCAGAAGGAGTGAAGTATATAGAAACTTCTGCAGACTCTTCTTTAAGGAAGTTTTTTAGAACTAAAGATAACTCTATTCTTGATCAAGATATCGTTTACCCTGCGCAGAAAGTTCAAGATAGGATAAAACATGTGCCACAAGGAGGCAATTGGCAAGATGTCCCTGCCGAGTTATGGCCTAATAATAGACAAAATCGACATTCATCAGCATATAAGAGATTGGATCCTTTAACTCAGTCTTGCACCATAGATACAGGAAATGCTCATAGTAATTATTTCCATCCGATCTATCATAGAATCCCTACAATTCGAGAATCTGCAAGACTTCAGTCTTTCCCTGATTCATTTGAATTTCAGGGTCCGAGAGGAAGTAAATATAGGCAGATAGGAAATGCAGTACCTCCATTGTTGGCAAAAGCTATAGCTGATGCAATATTAAAAGTTTTAAAGAATGAAGATAATTGATTTGTTTTGTGGTATCGGTGGTTTGAGTCTTGGTTTTGAACAGGCTGGATTTGAGGTTATTTCCGCTGTGGATATGTGGAAAGACGCCATTGTTACTTTCAATCATAATAGAATAGATAAAGTAGGTCGTGTTGAGAGTGTTGAGGATTTTAACGTAAATACTCTTCCTGAAATTATAGGCAAAGAGCATATAACAGGAATAATCGGTGGTCCTCCTTGTCAAGGCTTTAGTACTGTAGGTAGAAGAGAGATTGATGATCCTCGTAACACTATGTATTTAGAATTCTACAAAGCAGTCAAAATGGCATCTCCAGATTTCTTTGTAATAGAGAATGTAAAGGGTATGCTTACGTTAAATAAAGGGGCTTTCGTAAAGGACTTAATAAAACGATTTGGGCCAGAAGGTTTGGGATATACAATAAGTTATCAATTGCTTAATGCTGCAGATTATGGTGTTCCCCAAAATAGATATAGAGTCTTTTATGTGGGATTAAAGAATAAAAAGTTTGAGTTCCCCTTGCCTTATGACTATAAATTGACTGCTAAAGATGGTATTAGCGACTTGGAGTGTGCTACCAATGAGAGTTATGGAAGTCATCCTCAGAATGAGTTTCAGGTAATGATGCGTAAGGGTTTGGAAAAACCTTTTAATCAGGATTATACTAATCATTCAGAACAGACGATTTCTATTATAAGTCAGGTTCCAGATGGAGGAAATATTAGATGTCTTCCTCCTGAGGTTTGGCAGGTGAGAAAATATAACAAAGCGTTTGAAAGAATGGGTACATTTAAGCCTTCAAACACAATTGATACAGGACATAGGAACTATTTTCACTATTCTGCGCCTCGAATACCTACAGTACGTGAGTCTGCTAGAATACAGTCTTTTCCAGATGATTTTGAAATCATTGGAACAAGGGGTAGTCAATATAAACAGGTAGGAAATGCTGTTCCTCCAATGCTTGCCAGAGTAATTGCGGAAAAAATAAAAGAAACAATGTCATGGAAATAAGTTTGTCTGTAGACAGTTATAAAGGAGTTGATGGCAGTAGTTTGTCTCAAACTCGTTGCTCTCAAATGATTCAGGTTTTTGAGATGCTTGAAGAAATGGGTGATACGTTAACATCGTATATTGATATTCAGGAGATTGCTTTCCGAAAAAAATTGTTTGGTAATACTCAAGCAAAAAGTGCGATTAGAACTTTCTTCCCTCTTCTAAAAAAGATACATTTCGTTGACTATGAAGGGTATTTTCCTGCAAATAGATGTTTTACAGAACTTGGAAATCAATTTGTCTTGGCGTGTAGAGCGTTGAGTAATGTTGCAGACGATACGCCTAATAAAGAAGAAATAATTTTAAGGTTAAATCGAATAAAACAAAGTGCTCAAAAACAGGGACTCATAAACATGTATAACGATCCAGAATGGAAATCTCATAATATGTGGGTCGCATTGAAGTTGCTAAAAGAGTTGAAAGTGTTGCACTGGAATGAATTTTTGTATACTTTACATTGCTTAGAATCTGGTGAAACAATAGAGGATTCGATAGCTAGAATTAGAAAGAATAAAGCATACATTGATTCTATAATATTCTTGAATGAAGATAGAGAAGTTTTGCCTAATACATGCTATTCTTATTTAAGAAGTTTTTTGGAAGAAGCAGGTTTGATTTCGAAAATTTCATCGTTGGAATCTAAATTACTAGAGAGTTCTGATATGTTTTTCTCACAAATAAATATATAATCATGGGTGTATACGATTCAAATATAAAGAGAGACATTGAAGCTATAAATGACTTGCTGAAAGGGGTAAAGCCGGCAGCTCCAATTCCACCTTCACTTTCCCCTTTCTCTTCCTCAACTCTCATCGAGAAGATAAAATCCACAGGTCTTATCTACTCAGATGATTTGATTAAGCGCTTTGCCTATGCCTTGATGACCAAGCCCTTCGTTATTCTTAGCGGTTTGGCAGGCTCGGGCAAGACACAACTCGCCTTGGCCTTTGCTGAGTGCATGAGCGAGGATATCGAACGCCAAGTACGCGTGGTGAGCGTAGGAGCCGACTGGACTAACCGTGAGCCTCTGCTGGGATACCCTAATGCCCTAAAGAGCAACGAGTATGTAATGCCCGAATGTGGAGCACTGGACATGCTGATCGAGGCCCACGAGAACCCAAGCAAGCCATATTTTTTGATTCTTGATGAGATGAACTTGAGCGTCGTAGAACGCTACTTTGCCGATTTCCTCAGTGCCATGGAATCGAAGAGACCTATTGCTTTGTGGAAGGGGGCTGCCGATGGAGAGAGCGAGTCACGTGTACCCAACGAGATTATGCTCCCCAAGAACCTCTATATCATCGGCACTATCAATGTGGACGAAACTACCTATATGTTTAGCCCCAAGGTGCTGGACAGAGCGCACGTGATAGAGTTTAAGATTGCAGCCGATGAGATGGCTTCGTTCTTGAAGGCAGACAAGATGGTTAATCGCGATGCCTGCCATAGCACTTGTGCTGGTATGGCCGAAGACTTCTTGGCTCGCACCAATGCCTGTGCCGTAGGTGCTGACACATCGAGCGCACAGGATACACTGAACGGATTCTTCAAGGAGTTGAAGTCGGTAAATGCCGAGTTTGGATACCGTACGGCAAGCGAGATATACCGCTACATCAATAATGTGGGTGATGAGTTGGGCGAGCATGGAGCTATAGACACCGCAATTTTGCAAAAGTTGCTACCCAAGCTGCATGGCTCACGTAAAAAGTTGTCTCCTGTGCTGAACGCCCTATGGAAGTTATGCTTCGCCGAGAATAGTAGCATTTCCATAGAGGGTGTAAAGGACTCTGACAGAGTAGAGGGAATCGTCTATAAGTATACGGCAGAGAAGATACTCCGCATGTACAAGGCAGTAGTTGACAACGGATTCACAAGCTTCGCCGAGGCATAAAAAATAAAACAAGGTATCAAATGTCGAAGAATCTAGTACACATCCATACCACCGAGGGAGTGAAGGTGCTATACCTATATCCTCCTCATAATAACCCTGCCGCATTCCAGTATATAGAGGATGCGGCAGAGTATGGTGAGGCTGCATATCAATTGCTCGAGGGCACGGAGTATGAATACCGATTTGAAGACGACAACTTATGTTTTGTCAATGACACTTCTCTACTCAGACCTTCGCTAGATGAGAGACACAGAGGACGCATCATCACGGGCAACCATGTGGGAACCCTGCACTTGAAGATCACCGATAGCCGAGAGGAGATCATCGGGTGCATAGACTTTGAGGTGCGCTCCAAGAAAATGGATTACAAAAGCGATTACCAGAAGATGATGGCCGACATCACGGCCTACTACACCGAACTTGTGATGCTCTCATCGTCTCCTGTAACGCAGAGGTTTATGCCCGACGCTCATGAAAGCAGCCGCACGCTGTATCAGAAATTTGCTTTCGTAAAGTCTATCATAGAGAGCGAGGAATTTGATGATGCGCTGCACGAAATACTCTACAACCCTGTAAGAAACTGGGCCGAGACAACCATAGAGAAACCCATCTCTGCCACACGACGCATCGGGCGAAGCGCTATGCGACAGATCGCATCGGCTGGCAATAGGATGAGGCTGTCTGAAGATATACATATCGATGGATGCCTCGACACTGTGCCACGCACACTACAGGTGGTATCGAAAAAAGACACTATAGACACTGCCGAGAACAGGTTCGTAAAGTATGTATTGATCACCTTCCACGACTTTTGCCGAAGTATACAGGATCTGCAGCATGCCGCAGAAAATGAGAAGCTGATGAGTGAGGCTAAGGCGTGTTGTAGAAGGCTGGAGAATATTCTCTCAAATAATTTCTTTAGAGAGATACACTACCCTCAGTTTATCGCACTCAATAGCCCTGTATTGCAAAAGCGCGAAGGATACAGAGAGGTGTTGCAGGCGTGGACGATATTTGACCTTGCTGCCAAGCTCACTTGGAAGGGTGGCGACAATGTATATAGTGCTGGTAAGCGAAATGTAGCAGCGTTGTATGAATACTGGCTCTTCTTCAAGCTGCTGGAGCTTGTAAGCGAAAAGTTTGAGCTGAGTCCTAAAGATAAAGCATCGTTGGTGCATCTTGACAAAGATGGCATAGACCTCAATCTCAAACAAGGACGTATGATTATGGTGGGCGGCACCTACAAGTCTCCCTCACGTAATCTGCATATCCGCTTCTTCTATAACAGGACATTCGGACACAATAGCGCTCATGATAAGAGGGGATCATGGACCACAACCATGCGTCCAGATTATACGCTATCAATATGGACAGGTGACATCACAGAAGCCGAAGCCGAGGAGCAAAATACCATCGTACACATCCACTTTGATGCCAAGTATAGAGTGGACAATATACTGCTATTGGATGAGCATGACTACCAAGGTTCTGACAGAGATGAGTATGATGAAGCATTGGCCGAGTCGCTCAACGAAGAAAAACGTCAAGAGCAAGTTGGCGTATACAAAAGAGCTGACCTGCTAAAGATGCATGCATACAACGACGCTATTAGGCGAACAGGAGGCTCATATGTGTTGTATCCAGGTACAAAAGAGAAGAGTTTGCGAGGATTCCATGAAATTATTCCTGGCCTCGGAGCATTCCCTGTAAACCCAAATACGTTTGAGGAGGATGCCGTAGCTATCAAGCAATTTATCGACGACTTGATACTTCACTTCTTGAATCGTATTTCGCAACGTGAGACCAAGGCATATTATGACTACGAGATACACCAAATGCCTCCTGCAACTGTAGTCTGTGAGCCGATGCCTGAACCGTATGGTGAGCGCCGCCACCTAATCCCCAACAATACAAATGTGCTTATAGGATACTGCAAAAATCAAGAACACATGATGTGGGTGCTGCTCAATAAATGCTACAATACACGCATGGGAACAATCGCAGGGTCACTCCGACTCACTGAAGAGATTACGACCGCGCAATACCTCTTGCTACATAACGAGAGCGACAAAATGCAACTAATGCTCCGTCTTGATGGCAAGGGGGCAAGAGTAATGTCAAGGGAGGATCTGCAACGCCGTGCACCCAAAGGAAGCTACACGCTCACAAAACCCTATTACATCGTCTTCGACCTGCTAGAAAGCGAGGTAGAGCCCGAGTTTAAGGATGCTGCATGGGATTTGGCGAAGATGCGAAGCGACGGTTTGCTTGGTGGCTATCGCATGTCAGGAGCACCAGTAGGTGTGTCGCTAGCCACGCTAATGAACTATATAAAGAAATAATCATAATACCCACATACTATACCATGGAAGAATACTTTGATGAAAACATCTCTCACAAGAGAGCCAAGAAGAGACTCATAAGAGTTACCTTTGAAGATGGTAAGTCGATATGCTACACGAGCACTACCATGACATTCCTGGAAGCGCTACGCCGTATAGGGATAGAGAGATTGCAGTCGGTTAACTTTAAGGTTAGTGGCATCCCCTTTATCACCCAAACGAAGCACCCTAAATACGAGAAATATCAGAAAGAACTGGTACGCGGTTGGTATGTGATGACACAGAGCGATAGCGGACAGAAGTTTCGCCAACTCTTAGCCATAAAGGATATGTTGGGACTAGAGCTTAAAGTGGAGTTGGGTGACGACTTCGAAACCGATAAAGTGAAGACATTTCAAAAGGAAAGAAAAGGCAGGGGTGCCCTGCTCGTGAAGTTCCCCGATGGAGCGTATATCGGTGGTGAGAACCCCATTGACACCTACAAGGAGACTATCTTGAAGATTGGTATAGAAGAGCTGAGACGACGCCATATCGAATTTGGCGGCAAGCTACTGATAGCAAACACCTGTATCACCAAAGCCTATACAGAAATTACTTCTGGAGCATGGCTCGCCATACCTTCCACAACTAAAGAGAAGGCCAAGTATCTGAAGATTATAGGAGTATTCATGCGCATCCCTCTTGATGTGACTATTATTGATTAAGTAATGCAATACAAGTCTATACAACAAGATGTAGGTAACCTGCGTCCTCATCAAAAAGAAGCGAAGGGGAAAATATTTGCCGCTTGGGACGAAGTGGACGCGGTGATGCTTCAGATGCCTACTGGTACGGGAAAGACCTTCCTCTTCACCTCAATTATCAAGGATCTTATCAATCACTACAAAGCCACACACACCACGCTCAATATACTCGTGGTGGCTCATCGCACAGAGTTGTTGGATCAGATATCGACCTCGCTACGCAAGTATGACATTCCACACGGATTCATCCAAGGGAGTCGTGAGCAACACTTGTGGCAACGGGTGCAGGTAGCTAGCATATTCTCTCTACTCACTTCGCGCAACGAGATTAACGTGAGGCGCAAAAACTTTGATTATATCATCATAGACGAAGCACATCACTCACTGGCAGATACCTATAAGCGATTGTTTGAGACCTTCCCCGAGGCGAAGAAACTGGGGGTGACGGCTACGCCGTGGAGACTCAATCACGAGCCCTTCACTTCGCTCTATCAGAGGCTGATAACAACACCTCAAGTATCATGGTTCATTAAGGAAGGTCTGTTGGCCGACTTTGATTATGTATCAATCAAACCCGACTCGAGCATACAACAGTTAGTGAATAGCACAGAGGTGTCGACCACGGGTGACTTTGTCGGTAGCGAACTGGATATCGCATTCAACAACCAACGCATACGTTCCAAAGTGTATGACTCGTACAAGAAGTATGCAGATGGGCGCAAAGGAATCATATTTGCCATCAATAAGGAACATGCCGCCAATCTTGCTGCTCTCTACTGCTCAAAGGGTGTCAATGCCGTAGCCATCGATTGCGACACTCCTAAGGAAGAGCGTAAGATGCTTATCGAAGAGTTCAAGCGAGGTATCATAAAGGTTTTGGTCAATGTGGAAATCTTTACCGAGGGCTTTGACTGTCCAGATGTGAGCTTCATTCAGTTAGCGCGTCCTACATGCTCACTGGCGCTCTATCTACAACAAGTGGGGCGAGGATTGCGTGTAGTGCCTGGCAAGGAGCGCACGATCATCATCGACAATGTAGGATTGTACAACTACTTTGGACTTCCCGATGCTAATCGCAAATGGCGCCATCATTTTGAGGGCAAGGAGGACTTTGAAGAAATCGTAAGGTCTGAAAAAAGTAGGAATATAGAAACTGAAATTGTGGAGCGCTCCTACGACGAGGACGACGAGGCCATGATGATTGTGCGTGGTGCGGGCGAAACTGCGACTATTGCGGCCGAGGAAATAGCGGATTATGAGGCACCGCTGCCCATTACAGAGTTCTCATTATGCGATTACTACTTAGTTATTGGCAATAAGGATAAATTCAAACTATACCCCTTTGTCAAGAAAAAGGGTATAGCGACCAACCAAGTGGGTAATTGTGTGTACGCCTACGACAAAGTTGATGAGGAACTGGTATTGACCAATGACCATGTGGTTAATCTCAAGTTTATTGACCATCATAGTAAGGAGAAGAACCTGTTGGTGTTTCTTGGCACGTTGGTGGGTAAGACTTATAGCCAGCTGCTCAATATCAATCAGATGCAAGATCTCACAGGCGAAACTCGTACAGATTCCTTGTGGTTCTACGAACTGCTACAACTCGTGGAGCGATGGTATAAGCTATCGCAAAGAGATGAGAAAGAAGTTTTTGACGAGGACCTTGGCCGTATCTTCGCGATGAAATGTAGCAATCGTGATGGCTATAAAGCGCCACACAAAGCTATATACCTCATGTCTATCATCGATAGCATAGAACTTGGATATATCACCAGTAGACGCTTTCAAGTTACCCCATTTCTACTACAACGGTTCGAAGATAACTGGAGGAGATATGTCTATCTCAAATGTTTCAACCCTGTCATTTGGAATCCTATCTTCTACATGGAGGATGACATCATCCGCAAGGTGTGGAAAACCGGCCAAAAGGGTGTACAACCAGGTAGCCTAAAACGATGTGAAGCGGTGTTTGAATGCCTTGAGATTGCTAGTGACTTATGGAGAGTTGTACAAGATAGCACAGCTGCACAAAGAATCAAAGAAAGACTCATCAGCACATATATCGTCAACAATAGAGTAAGTTAACAGATATTACATTGGAACTTGTCTAGCAAATGAATGATTGGGATAAGCGACGTCATATTCTTGATGATTGGAAATAGAAAGAATTGAAGGATGTTGTCAAGAGTAAAAAGGAATTTATAGTTATAATGAAACATGCTTCTACCTAAATATGTATATTCGAGAACATTACACCCATGCAAAGACGACTTCATTACTTTTGGAACGCAAATGCGGTAAGAAGCTGAATATAAATCACTTCAATTTGGTTTCTACCCGGAACTTGAAAATGAGCTTGAAAAGCGCGGTACAACACGTATATCGAAATCGTTGATTTTTAATACGATGAATTTGTGAGTATTTTCCGTGTCATTGTGAAAATGCGAATTGTACCGATTAAAAGGCTAAAACGCTTTCAATCAATAGTGTAAATGTGTTGCATCGGCAAGTAGTTTTTGCACATAACGCCCACTAATAAACGCTAACGCCAATAAAAATCGGCTGAAAATAATACGGAATTACTGATATAAGTAAAATATCATCAATGCAAATGGCGACGGCTCACATTCGAGCCGCCGCCATTGCGTTTAGATTACCTCCAATCCCACGACGGGTGGGCTGGGTCGTCGGCGATGAGTGCCTCGGAAAGTGAGAGGCCCAACGCCCTCGCTACACCCTCGCCATATGAGGGGTCGGCGCGGTGGCAGTTGCGGATATGGCGATGCTTAATGAACACCTCCGCATCCCCCATAGCGCGGGCAGTATTCTCACAAGTGGCTCGTTGGTCCTCAGTGGACATCAGTCGCCACAGCTTGCCCGGTTGCGTGTAGTAGTCGCTATCCCACTCTCGCTCGTCATAGTTATACACCTCGCCCGAAACCGACAATGGCGGCTCTTTGAGGTGGGGTTGGTCATGCCACTCGCCATAGCTATTCGGCTCGTAGCCTATCGTGCGACCAGCGTTGTCGTCGGTGCGCATCTGGCCGTCACGGTGGTAGGAGTGATATGAGCAGCGAGGCTTGTTTACGGGTATCAGGTGGTGATTTACACCAAGGCGGTAGCGCTGCGCATCGCCATAGGAGAATAATCTGCCCTGCAACATTTTGTCGGGCGAGAAACCTATACCGTCTATTATATTCATCGGGTTGAATGCCGCCTGCTCGACCTCGGCAAAGAAGTTCTCGGGGTTGCGGTTAAGTTCCAGAATACCAACATCGTGCAGCGGGAAGTCGCCGTGATACCAAACCTTCGTAAGGTCAAAGGGATTGATGTGATACTGCTTCGCCTCATCCTCGGTCATCAGCTGCACCTGCATTAGCCAACGGGGATATTCGCCACGCTCAATTGCCTCGAACAGGTCTCTCTGGTGCGACTCGCGGTCTTTGGCAATCACAGCCTCCGCCTCGGCATCGGTCATATTTTTGATGCCCTGCAAGGTGCGCAAGTGAAACTTTACCCACGTGCGACGATTGTCGGCATTTATGAAGCTATATGTGTGGCTACCAAAACCATGCATATGGCGGTAGGAGGCGGGGATGCCGCGGGGCGACATCGTGATAGTCACCTGATGCAGAGCCTCAGGGAGCAGTGTCCAGAAGTCCCAATTGCTATTTGCCGAGCGCATACCCGTGCGTGGGTCACGCTTGATGGCGTGGTTGAGGTCAGGGAACTTCAGCGGGTCACGCAGGAAGAAGACGGGCGTGTTGTTGCCCACCAAATCCCAGTTGCCCGTGTCGGTGTAGAACTTCATCGCAAAGCCGCGGATATCACGCTCGGCATCTGCTGCACCGCGCTCGCCCGCAACGGTCGAGAAGCGGACAAAGCAGTCGGTCTTCTTGCCTACCTCCGAGAAGATTGAGGCGCGGGTGTAAGCGGTGATGTCGTGCGTAACGGTGAATGTGCCGTATGCTCCCGAGCCCTTGGCGTGCATACGACGCTCGGGGATGACCTCGCGGTCGAAGTGGGCCAACTTCTCCATTAGCCACGGATCCTGGAGCGTCACGGGGCCATGCACGCCTGCGGTCTGCGTGTTTTGGTTCTCGGCAATAGGTCGACCATTCTCGGCCGTCAAGTGTTTCTTATCGTTCTGTTTCATAATGGAAATTTGTATATATCACATACATAACTTCCAAAATTGTGCCACATCATTTAATGGTATAGTAGCAATGTGTCATCCTACGCATTTGCATCGGTTTCGCCGCCGGTATACATCATCAACTTGAAAAGAGCTCCAATTTGTTTATCGTTAAGTTCCACCTCTGTCCACCATTCAGTCCAATACTCATCTAGGCACAATTCACCGTATACAGTATATTTTCTCATAGCTATTTATTATTTAAATCATTACAAAATATTTCCAAATCACCCACAACGCATCCTGTTTGCAACACCCCCAAGGATGATGTATTATTTCTTTTCGGCAAAATTACCGTACTCTTTTGACAACTATTGTCAATAGGCAATAAAATATAACCCAAAGTTATAACCGACTCATTAATTACACGATTATAGGGAAAGGTATTGGCAGATAAAAGAGAATTGGGACTGCCCATAGGACAGTCCCAATTACATTTTAGGTGCGCCATGCGATATAGACTACTTCTGCTCGGCATCAATCATACCTTTGCTACCGAGGTATGAAACAGAGCGTGATGCCGTTTGGCAAGCAATCTCCAAACATTCGCGCACAGAGTCTACGGTCATCTGCGCGACAGAGAGGATATCGCGTTGGCATAAGCATGCGATAAACTGACTCGATGTCCAGTCGCCAGCACCCTCCGTGTCTACGACATTGTCATTAGCGATGGGTGCCACCCTATTCCAACCCTGTCCGCAAAGGTTAAACTCAAGACCCTCAGCACCCAATGTGCGGATGAATAGTTTATCTGTGTATTGTGTTGTAAACAATGTATCATCCACCTTCTCGTGGCTGAACTTTACGATATCGCTTACCTCAACCGCCTTCATAAATTTATTCTTATCGGCGTCGCTCTCGGGCTCAAAGTAGACCAAGGTGCCTCGCTTACGCAATTCGGCAGCAAGATAGCGAAGTCCTGCCTCAGCCGCATCGAAGAAGAAGATATCGGGCGTAAAGGTAAGGCTCTCCATGAAAGCAGGAGCCTCGTCACGCACACGAAGGAAGCGGCGCTTGGGAAAACGGCTTCCAGGCGAGGTAGCTCTAAATGATATTGCATGTTCGCCCGTCGCCTTATCACGCTTATGTGTGCAGCGAAGCAAGGTCGTTCCACCCTGCGTGCTATTCTCCACGAAGCGTACATCTGCACCATAGCGTTGTAGGTCACTCTTTATCTGCAAGCCCTGCTCCGAGAGATCGAGGTGTGCAATCGGGAAGGTCTGCACGCCGAGATATGGCAGTATCGTAGCAACATTTCCACAAGTGTTGCCCACACACTCCACAACCACGGTTTCAGTAAATTTATTATTCTTGCCCACGACAAAACCGTTTGGATAGTCGCGAGTCACGATTGTATCAAGAGCAAAGTTGCCACCAAGTAAGCATGTCTTCATAAGAATATAACTACAATTTCAATATAGGTTTACCAAACAGGTGCATATCCTCTGGCAATGTGTAGTCGAGTTTACCACCATTATCGCGAAGTTGAGCAAGGAGTTTTCCAAGCACGTTGCAGCCAAAGTAGTACCTCTTGCCATCCAGTTCAATCAGTCGCGCACCCCAAAAGAGATTTGAGGCGTAGTTTGTTCCCGTAGCATCCTCAACGGGAAGTTTGCCAAGACAAGCCGACAAATCCTTGCGGAAGAGTGCATTGTCACGATATTTGAGCATCAGGCAATACTTCATCCACTCGGTCTGAATCTCCTTCCAGTCGGCTCGCTCCTGCCCCCTGAATTTGGCTTTGTACTCCTGTTTTTTGCGAGCATCAACACGATATCCCCGGAAGAGATGATCCTTAAGCCAATGGTGAGCCTCCGCACTATCCATTCGTGCCATATTGTACAATATCTCGAGCTGACGGAACTCAAAGTCGCCATAGTGAAGAAGGTTATTGGTATCGCCTTTGGGAACTAACGACATATTATCAAGTTGATAGAACGGCGTACCCTGCTTTGTAACGAATGGCACACACTGCTCCGCTGGGTAGAGTCCAAACTTCTGAATCTCCATAAACTCCGCCTCGCCGTGTGGAATAAGTGCTTCAACATCCTCGACAACTTTCGCCAAGTCTTTTCGCAACTTGGCATCTGACAATTGTTCATTAATGTAAAAAACTATATTCATAACTTCAGCTTATTTAATAGTTTTCGTATAGTTTAAACACCCTCTCTTCTTAACCTCGGTCCATAATCTAACTGCATCACACTTCGCAAGACCATTACGACGTACCATTTTGTAGATCATCTTAAACATCCAATGACCAGTATAACGGTCAAGTTTTCGTGCTTGGGTCAAACTATACTTATTACAATTAAGGCTCTTTGCATTAGCGAAACCCTCACCCACAAACTTATCAATATGTCGCAGTATCTCAGACTCAACCGTTTCATTTCGTTTAAGTCTCTTTTTACCCTTTGCAAAGGCACTATCGACACAACGCTTATACTTGCTTTTAATACCCCTAAACTTATCATTCAGCGAGGAGCGTCTGATACGCACCTCTCCGGTATATCTTATCTCATATCCCAAGAAACCAATCCAGTCGACCTTTTCAACCTCGTCATCACTACGTCCCCATAAGAATGGACTGCGTGACTTAAGATCCCAAAATGCGGTGCGAATTGTACCATCAGGGCGACGGATTGAATCATCCGTAACACTTACAAAGTCGTGATACAGAAGTTTACTTTCAGAGAGTGTTCGGCAGTAGTTGGCAATCAACTCTTCGCACCTCTTGCGCGATGTATGCATAAGCATGATATCATCACCATAGCGACAGAAGAAGAGATTCGGATCGGGCCTATTAAGCACACTCTCACGGTCTATAGTATTAAGTACAACATTAGATATGAGACCAGATAGTGCACCACCTTGTGGAATACCTATCTTTGATTTGGATTTTATAAATTCCTCTTCTGTATAGCAACCACGCTTAATAAAAAGTTCATCCTTCGGTCCCTCATATGCCCGCGGTGGATTCGCCTTCATGAGGTGGTCATTCTCATGAAGAACATTATTATAGAACGAGTATGAATCGAGATATGCATCCACAATGCGACTAACTGCAGAGTAGTCAAAATCGGAGTGAACACCTCTTACGCGTTCGGCAAATTCACGAAAACATCGTCGTATAACATCGTGGTTGATAGTATCGAAATACTTCTGTATGTCACACTCTGCAACATATATATTTTTATGACTTCGGCGATACGCCTGAATGTTCTCAATAGCATGGTCACGCGTGGTTATAACCTTGGACTCGCTTTCGTGGTATACACGTGGCGGGCGGTACGATATAATCTCGCTATGAAGAAATGGATCGAATACTTCAGACAAGTATCGCGATGCAAGCGCAATCAGCAACTTCTCGCGTAGCGATTCAAAGAGACATAAAGGACGTAGAATAATGACATTATCACTATTTACACTCTTCTTCTTGCCAATGATCTTTATGGAGCTAAATTTAAGGGGATTATCACTAACTATATCCCTACGTATCGAGGCAATGAACTCATCAAGATAACGAAGATACTTGTACTCGTCGCCACTCTTACGATGCTTGGCTATCGTAATCGCAATGCTTCGCGCAAGAAGTTGTTTCTTAATGGTATTAGTTCTCTTCCCTTCATCTTGTCGCATACTATCTCTCTCCCTCTTTGAGGGTCTGCACCACGAATCACGCGGTGGCATCAGTAACGATATCTGCTCCTTTACAGACAACGAAACAGCATTCTCCGCCTTGCGAGCAATGGTTGCTGGAGATATATTTTCAAGTCTACCATTGAGGGCAACCTTTACGCGCTCCTTTATAAGAAGATCAAGTATTCTATGTTCTGATGCGAACTCAAAAAAAGATAACATAGTCAGCGATTATAAAAAAGAGGGTATGCTCGGGAGCATATAACGTACATCCAAAGAATTGGATTGTAGACCGACTGCCAAAGCAGTATGATTGGGACACTTAAATATTAGGTCCTGAAGTGCCCGATAAATCCTATTTTTTCATTCTTAATAGTGTTATAGCGCAATTAAATTGCAACCCGAGCTGAACCCTCTACACAAAGATAGAAAAAAATTCTCAAATTACACTTACAATCTCTGACATATTTTGATAGATATGAATATCTCAAGGAATTAATAAACGACAGACATATGGTTAAGATTTACTCTTCAACACTTTGCAGTACTTCCTCTAGTTCGAAACCATCCCTCTTTTTACGCAATATTTGATATTTATGGTTATGCGATATTAAAAATCAAACTCTTCATACTTCAACTCGCCCTTCTCGCGCAACTCCATAAGGAGGCGACCCATGATATTCTTGCCATAGTATTCGTTTGTGGCGGGATCGAGAATCGCGCCCCATGAGTCGGGACGCTTCTTGCGGTTCGATTCATCCTCAATAATGAATCTGTCACCACTATCAACCAATGCCTTGCGGAACTCAGCCGAGTTCTTGTACTTATGATTCAAGCAGAAGCGCATCACATCCACAGCAATCTCCCTCCAGTCGCTACGCTCAACGCCACGTTTAGCGAAGGTCTTCGCCTTCATCTTGAGTCCCATATTGGGGATGAGCTTGAGATACTCGGCACGCTCCGCCTCGTTGTTCAGGCGGATGTAGTGATACATCTGCTCCACGCAGGCGAACTCTATTCCATTTACCGTCATGGGTGTCTTGGCAAAATTGGAGAAGATACCCCACTCTTTTGCCGTAGATGTAAAGCCGATGGTCTGCTCGACAGGATAACGCTCAATAGTGTCGTAATGTGAGTAATGCATAGTGCTATAGTGTTACAAGTTTCGCAGAGCCCTCGATAAACTTATTCTTATCATCAACCTCAACCTGCTCAATTTTCAGAATGCGGATATCGTTTTCGTTTAGTACAGCGCGATTGGTATCGCCATCGGGCTTGGTCTGCGACTGTGGCCACGCGAGATACACGATTCCTAGCTTATTAAGGAACTTCGACACAGCGCTCTCGGCCATAGCATCAGCCTTGCCCATCATCTTCTTTACGGTCGTGCGTTGACCCGTGATGAGGTTACCGAGATACTTACGGAATAATTTTCCCGCAACCTTCACCTCATCAGGCATCACCTCACCAATCTCCTTTTCCACTCGCTGCACCACACTCATATTCACGGGCTTACATGAGAAGATGTGATTGTCATCAGTGAGTTGTGGCACCTCAACCGTATAGACATAGCAACACTCCGCACCGTTGGCTTTTGCAGCCTTGGCGGCATAGAGCGCTGCGGTTTTATAACTTGAGGTTATATATATTCCATGGCCATACTTTGATTTGCCCTCGCCAGCGCCCAAAAACGCCAGCGAGAACTTATCAAAGAGATGGCAACTACCATGGTAGAGAATCTCATTGGATACCATAGTTATTCAATAGTATAATTAGGATAGATATCCTTCAACACATCAATTAAGCGTCGAATAGTTCCACTTCTGTTAGGGTCGCTTAATTCAACCTGTTTATTTACAATTGGTGCAATCCAATTTCTATATGTGCCAGGGATATGCATGATTTCGCCACACAACTCTGCGCCTCGCGTTAATAACGAGTGGCCACCAGTAAATAGGGCTTGGTCTCTATTTGCGTGTGAAGGATTGATATCTTGCACATCTCTAACATAGCAATAATTGTGATCGCCATCCCTATAAAACGCTACTAGCATATCGTTTCTATCAACGCATTTAAGAACAACATTGCTATCCGATACCCATGGCGCACTTGCATTTCTTGCTTGTATTACATTGTTTCTATCGCTATAGTACCAATCATTCTTACCATTGTCGAAATCAATCTTGTTCACCTTTCCGGCGCCATTATACATCAACAACAACACCTGGTTCTCGTTCTTCTGATACTGCTTCAACTGGTAGTCGCATATCATCTCACTTTGAGAATAGTTAAGGTGCTTACCATTTCCCTTAGTGATGTTATAATAACCATTTTTATACAATCTAAGGTATAGCCACTTATTATGGTTGCGCTCGTCCTGAATCGCTCCATCAGTAATGCTATCCAATGGGCGATTGATACTCTCTTCCTTAACATCACTATCGTCGATTTCGGTCTCATAGCCATACTTCTGCTCAATAAACTGATTCAATGAGTCACCTCGCAATCGCTCAATAATAAACCATGTTAACTCATCACCTGTCAGCATTGCGGTAGTATTACACTGGCGACGGAACAATATCTTGTTATTAACATAGATTGGCTTAGCAGACTTCTCAATATTAATCTTAGCAACGGTTACATTTGAATGCTGCTCTCTCTCAACATTTACGAGTGTTGCTGCGAACGAACCCAGATATTTACGAACTGAATCGATTAATTTTCTGTTCCATCCATCCCAATCCGCGGTATAGTTACCAAACGCGTCATTCGTGCCCTTATTTAGTTCAGCGAAATCTGCTTCGATACCCTTTGCTGTACCGTCATTTCGAACACCGATATACAATGTACCTCCAACATGATTCATGAAACCTGCAAGTGAACGCATGATATTGAATATCTGCGCATCAACATCGACAGTGCTGGATTTGGGATGAAACACTAACGACTGCTTAAACTCTACCGTTTCAGATTCATCACCATAGTTTGCACTTGTGTCAGAGCATTTTTTATTATTGTCGCTTACCTGTTGCTCTTTAGTTGTAAACACGCGGAGATACTGAGATATAACATCCTCGGATGATGGTCTCGAGAGTGCAAGATATAGATTTCCCTTCGCATTCTCGCTAATACCCTCAACAAACAATGTTATGCGCTCACCCTCAGAATAGTTATCAAGAGAATCACCTCCAACAATGGGGAAATAATGAGTTATACCAAAACTATCCTTGATAAACAGACTTTTATACTCCTCTCTATCTATCTTTCCTATGATGTTAAAACTAAACTTCTTGGGGAGCTTCTCGTCATTATAGAGAGTTATGATCAACCAATCGCGATTGATTCTAAAGAGGGGCAACCCCGACATTGGGTCAATACTCTCAACTACCACATCGATGCTTAGTGGCAAGTCTGCATCAGGCTGCGAAAGAAAATCAAATGCCTTTACTCGGAGTGAGCGACCATTGTATGTCTCCTTAAAAATAATATACTTTCTACCATCGTGTTGCTCCTGGATATAATCCGGAGTTAGCGTATACACTCGTTTGGGTTCGTATTGTGTCATATGTTGATATTTTATTTATATAATTTTTTTCTCTCAATACAATTGAATAGTATAATCCACTTCGTCGTCGTGGCAGGCATCGAGGTCCAGACCGACACGCTCGGCAATAAACCAATGATCGTGTTCGCAAACCCAATCATAGTAGTTGCTCAAGACATAACTATCGTATCGATACTCTACATCGTCCTCATACTCAAAGTCGACCTCATTGTCATCGAAGTCACCAAAATTAAGACCTACGAAATCGATGCTTCCCGATTTAGCCATCTCCACGAAATCCTCAAACGAGGTGGGCGTGTAGACATTCTCGCTGATATCCTCCTCGAGCGACTCTCTTAGACTATCTTCGAGATACTCGTTATAGGCCTCAAAGAGCCAGTACTCCTCAACCATATCGTAGAACTTCTTCTCGAGTTTCTCATGGAGCGACTGGAGAGTGGCATCACCATTCTCAATAGTCTCCACAACCGCCTCGCATGATATCTTCTCGCTGCCAAGTTTTCGGAGCGCTGCGAGCTCCTGGTCGTTAACCTCAACCTCTATAGTATCCTCGCTACCGTGGCTACAACCGCCATGGCTATAGCCATAGAAGGCGCTCAATTTCACTTGAATCTTTGCCATACCTAACAGGTGTTTTTGCTTATAGTACAAATATACAAATTAATTTTTTACTAAACAAATAGTTCATCACGAAGCTACGCCATGCGGGCTACTCATTAGCATCATTTTTTTCTCTCTTAGCTCGCTTCTGCTCCTCCTTGAACATCTGCTGCATCGTGGGATTCTTATATGTAAGGCTACGGATGGTCAAGTCCATTGTTTTATCGTTCGCCAGGCGAAGGTTACGGAACGAGAGGCGGAGCTGCTCCTTAACCTCCTGAAGGTCCTTAATAGACTTATCGATAGCCTTTGTTGCCGCCTCGAAATGTTCACCCGCAGAGATAACATTGTCGTTAACATAGGTCTTAAACTCGCCGAGTTTATCCTCAAAGTTGGTGATATCAATACTCTGATTGCGAGCTACGATAAGCTCCTTCTTGTACTCGATACTCTTCTTGGCGGCGTTATCGAGCAAGGTGATAATGGGCACAAAGAACTGTGGGCGTACGACATACATCTTCTCATAGTGGTGCGATACGTCTACGATACCCGTATTGTAGAGGTCGCTGTCTGCCTCCAGTGTAGAGACCAGCACGGCATACTCGCAACCCTTCTTCTTGCGGTCCTCGTCAAGTTTCTTGAAGAAGTCGGCATTCTTATGCTTCTTCTCGGTCTCCTCCGACTCGTTCTTCATCTCGAACATGATAGAGATGTACTCGGTCTCGCCATCCGAATTGCTGAAGATGAAGTCGCCCTTGGTGCCATCCACCGACTTGTTATCCTTATTGAACTGAGCATAGGGCATATATGGGCGCAACTGAATCTCGAAGGTTGTTGAGCAGTGCTCCTCAAGGGTCTCACCCACCATCTTGGTAGACATCTTGCTCTTGAGGTCGCGATAGAACTCTATCTGCTCCTGGGCGATTTTCATCTCGGCCTTATGCTTCTCGCGGAGGTTGTTCTCGTTGATGAGCGCCTCGTTCATCTTGTTCTTAACCTCGTTGTTGAGGTTTGTAATCTGTATATCCTTCTCGCGCAATTGCTCGAGGCTTCTGCTCTGCTCCTCCATCACCGCAATGCGCACGGTATCATTAACCTTGGCAAGCGATGCCTCGAGCTCCATAATCTTACGGTCGCGCTCCGTCATCTGCTCACGCATCTCGAGCTCCTTGGCATTGGCGATGCCAGCAAGTTGCTCGCGGAGCTTGGCAATCTCCTCGTTCTTCGCGTTCATCTCATTCACCTTCTCCGCCACGCGACGCTCCATCTCCTGCTCGTTGCGAGCGCGCTCTGCGGCCTTCTCCGCCTCGATGCGGGCGTTCATCTCCTCTACACGGCGTTTGAGTTCTGCCTCAAACTCCTTACTCTTAACCTGACTTACGATCGAGGCATAGTCAGCCTCGTCGATTTTAAACATTGTTCCGCACTGTGGACACTTAAGCTCTTTCATAGTATTTATAGGTTTAATTAGTTTATTAACAGTTATTTAGTTAGCAATTTAGAACGCCGTGATTATGACGGGTTCAAGGTTCGATTGGAGTATTACCTTATCTCCAGCTTGTTTTTTCTAAATATGTGAGGTTCGTAGTACAGGCCGATGCTGATTGGCTCGTAGGCCGCCAACACCTCCCAACTCAACTGCTTACCCTCGTCGGTATACTGCGCAATGCCCAGCTCCACGACGAAGCTCTCATTGTTCACCTCTCTACCCTTCCAGCACTTTACGAAGTAGTGATCCTTGACCACTACTCTCTGGTTATGCATCGGGTAGGCGCAAATCTCCAAGTTGTTATCCACGTCGCTCTCCAGGATTCTCAACTCAAGGTAGTCGAGGGCCTCATCACCCTCCCACTCTACATCAAAGTAGAGCTCGTTAACGCCATTGGTAGAGACCTTGACGCTCGTAATTCTATAATTGCTATTTGTATTCATCGTAGTAAGTATTATCAGTATTAGACTTCGGATATTGCGACACAACGATTAGTTTACACTATTCTCGACAAAATCGATAGACTTGCTTCGCAGGAACTCCGCGAAACGAGCAACGCCATCGCTTGCGCCAAAGTATACCGAGAGAGAGTCCATAATACCCGCATAGTTATCAACACCCAGAGCGCGCTGTACGGCTATGGCATCGATGTCATCAAGAAGCAGAGACTCAGTGGTATCACTCTTGTCATAGTCGAAGTGCTCAAAGCGGAAATACATCTTACGGTCCTCAATCAAAACGAACGTGTTCTCTGCATAATCGTCGTTGATATGACGGTAGATTTCGCGACTCTTGCTATCCTCACCACACAAATGAAATGCATCCTCCTTGATGCCTGTAAGCTCTACAACAAACGCTGGCACCTCATATGGCATAATGCCAATATTACTAACATCGAATACACTTCTTACCTTATCATCGACAATCTTAAACAACTCTGGCAAACGGTCGTAAAGATCGTTATAACTTGCATTGCGATGCATGAGCTGCCACTCGAGGAGCTCAAGGTACTCGTCATGCGAAAACACAAGTACCCTCTCGATAACCTGAGGAGCCTTCTCGACGCCATCGTAGAAGATAGCAAGCTTAATCTTACATGGGTAGTTCGCCATATCCAGGTCGATGGTTCGTGGTTCGCAATAGAAGCCTGGCTCGTCCAGGAGAAGATACTCGGGGAACTTACTGTCATAGTAGTAGTCCCACAAGTCGATATCCTCAGCCTTGCACTGCTCGGCGATAGGCTTCATCTCGTTGTACTGCTCCTCGGTGAGCGGAATATTGAATTCATGAATCTCGCCACCGTAATCCTCCGAGTAGTAGCCAACGGTGAAGTATCGTGGCCAGCTCTTCTGGCTAAGTAGCTCAGAGGCGAGCTTATTGTAGTGTGCGGGCTTGTTGAGATTGGAATTAAAAAGTGTCATAGTCGTATAGGTTTATAAGTTAATAAATCGGTTACTAACACAAGGCGTTATCTCCTTGTTGCTTGTGCAAAGGTCGTAATAATTATCGACTCCGTAAATTGTTTTATATGTATAAAAATGTTGCAGAGGCAGAATTATCGCATACATATCACTACTACTAATGGTCTAAAAGCCTATCTGCCTTCTATTCTTGTTGCCATCCATGAGTTCCGAATCGCAGTGTGTGCATAGCGTATCTAACGACAAATCCTCTCCCGTAAGAATCTTATCCACAACACTCTTGCGTGCGATGTTCTCAATCTGACCACCACTGAAGTCGTACTTCACCGCCAGCTGAGTGGCATCATCTGCCGAAAGACCCGATATCATCGACTGCCATATAGCGCTTTTGGCCTCGACCGAGGGTTTTTCAAACTCTATCTTATAGAGGAAGCGACGCTCGAAAGCCGTGTCCATGTTGCAGGTGAGGTTGGTGGTGGCTATCAGGATGCCATCGAGTTTCTCCATCTCCTCGAGAATGATGTTCTGTATCGAGTTCTCCATCTTATCCACCGAGCGCTGAACGTTCTCAAGGCGCTTGCCGATGATGGCATCTGCCTCATTGAAGAGTAGTATAGGTGCTACATCCGATGCCTCAACAAGTCGGCGGTAGCGCGTAAAGATAGCCTTAATATTCTTCTCGCTCTCACCCACCCACATACTCTTAATCTCCGAGATGTTGACCTGCATCAGGTTTCTGCCCGTAGCGCGCGCCAACTGCAAAACGGTTTCGGTTTTACCCGTACCTGGCGCACCGTGGAACAGACAAGCAAAGCCCTTTCGGAAGCCCTGACTCTCGAGTTCGCTACGCACCTCCACAAATCGAGAGGGCTGTAATAGCGCCGAAAGTTGGTCGATAGCCCTCTGCTCCCTCTCGTTGTAGTACAACTGCTTAGGAGTAATCGAGGTATGCTCCAGAACATCTTGAGACGACGAGTTGACACTATCGAGCTCCAGCTCCGCGAGCATCTCCTTAACCACCCAAGGGGTAAGTTCGTAGCTATCCTTCGTACGCTGTTCGCTCGATCGTGCGATGCGTAACATACCACTCTTGATAAGACCGTTTGAGCCTAATGCCAACGACTTGCGCTGGGTACGATGAACCGCCATGTCGCTATATAGCTTTCTGAAGTTGTCAGGCACCATAGCTTCGTATCCCGCACATATCACCATGTTGCACACCCACCAGAACAACATCTTCTCCTCCGTTGTCAGATGCGACTCCTTCATCTTAAACCTCTTAATCATCTGAAGCTCCTCATTCTGTCTAACAAGAGCCTCAACGCGCATGCAGTATGTATCATAGTCTATGCGTCGATTACAACGAGCCGTGATAATCTTATCGAGTGCTCCGAACCACTCCTCGGCACTATCCACACCCGCGCCACGATAGACAATTGCGCAATCCTGCTGCAATGAAGTAATGGCCTCCTTGGTTACGCTATAGTTCTTGTCTGTGACATCCTCATCGAAGATCTCAACCAAATAGTTTCGACGACACAGCTCTTCGAGGTCGGGGCGAAATATCATAGCCTTGAGTGGCGAGATGCCCAAACTGCGACCAATATCGTAGGTTGAAATCTGTGGGTCGTAGTACATATCCATCACAAGGGCGTAAACCACAGCCTGCCTTTCGGTGAGAAACAGCAAATCAACAATATAGGATATGGGGCGCGCTGCTACCTCGTAGATGCGAGGGTTGTACTGCGAGTCACGCGCAACCTCTACAATCTGGCATACGGCTGTAAGAAGTGTCAGCGGCTCCTCGTTATCAATCTCTACTGGTATCCACTCTACATCGTTATTAACATCCCTGTTTGACGCAAATCTTCTATTTGAAACTCTTCCCATACTCTATCTCTCTTTTTCGTTATTATACATCATCTCTCTTGCATTCTCTAAATAAATCGCAAGTCTCATCCACTGTCACTCCCGAGCCGTGCGTCCCATATTACAGAACGTTCCGTGCATCATATTACCAAGAAACTTTTTCCGTTGCAAGTGTTTCACTGACGTTTAGCATAGGGGCGCAAAGGGCATGTGCTATGGAAATAGCACAACGTTCTAAGCTCTATTTTACGGGTTGTTTTCTCAGCCCACAAGGGGCGTTATGGACTGAGACTCAGGAGTATTGCCGATTAGTACTATGCGTATGAGCCAATAAATCCTACCTCCATGTACTCATCCTGCTGCTCAGGGTCAAGGCCAGCATATCTCTCTTTTGAGACGAACTCACCATTAAGGGTCACATAGCCCTCAACGCCATCCTTGATGAACAGGAAATCATCGCCATATCCCTGATCATGTATCTCATCATACTCGGGCGAGATATAGACATAGTCCTGATCCAGAGCCAGGATGCCATACTTGCCATTAGCCTCAAGAATCACACAGCCGTCGCTGGGCTGATAGTACTTCTCAATCTCATATGGAGTGATGACCTCGCCCATAACAGACAACGCAAAGTGGTTGTCATCGCCAGGCTTTACAGCGGTATACACTAGAGTGTCGAAGATACGACCCATGTAGCTGTGCGCGAATTCCGACATCGGCGTACCCTCGCCATCGCGCTTCACAAGACCGCACAAGCCATCCTTGATAGCTACGACGGGCAACGATGGCTGGAAGAAGCTCTCGATGGTATAGAAGCCTTCGTAGATAGCGGGCACCACAACCTCGCCCTTGACATTCTTAATGCCATGCTTACCGTCCTCCTCGAAAATCTCATCGCGCCAATCATAACCATCAATGAGAGCGAAGAGCTCCTCATAGTTCTTGGTTGATGCGCTGTTAAGCTCCTCGAAACGGCTGATAATCTCCTGTGAAGGCTTCTGACGAATAATCTGATTGTTGTTCATAGTAGTAAAGTTTATTGGGTTTATATTGTATTAATTCACTTCCGCAAACTAAAAGTTTATGGGCGCAAAGAGCATGTGCTATGAAAATAGCACAACGTTTACAATGCTTAAAATATATGTGAATTGGATTTATCTTAGATTTCTAATGCAAAGTTAGAAACTAATTCAATAAGCTCCAAGCATTCTCCGTTTTTTTTCGAAAAAAATTAATTTTTTCCTACAAAAACACCTAACTATTTGATTATCAATTATGGACTCTTAATGATCCGACAGGTGTGTAAGCATACTCTCTCATACGCGCAGGGTTTAGCGGTTATTGACAGTGCAAATTTAAAACAACAAAACCTCTTTAGCAGATGTTTTATATGTATAAAAAATTAGCAAATATGCAATGTTTGTATATCTAATACCTCGCGCTACGAAAATGCGTGGAGTAGCGATGACCCTCACACCTTATATATATTAGTAAAAGCTGGACATGCCTTGCATCAGCTCCTGCAACTCTCCGCATACGATGATGTCATCGGGCGAACAGTTAAAGGTGTAGAATCCACCCTTCTCAGCATCCTTACCAGACACAATAAGGCTATAGTAGATAGCATCGGGATACATCTCAAGGTTCTTTGAAACGACACGCTTCGTACTTGACGCCGCCGTATTGAGCTTTCTGCCCAAATCCTGAGGGCTCCTTACACTCTCAATCCACTTCTCGAAGGCCTGAGTCTCGGGACTGATTATCGTTGTATATATTCTTTTCAGCCACTGTTTCGCAATCTCTCGAGCACCATTGGTTCCGCTACCATTATTGCGAAGTTCATGAATGTAGAGCCTCCTGTTCATCTTATGGCGCAATAGTGCAGCTATATAAATCATCGTTTGGGTAGCATCCTCGAAGTATATCTTCTGCTCGAATGAGCCAACACTTATACGCACGCCATACTTCTCGCGTCGCTTATTGCCTCTTCCATCCGTGTAGGGGATGCGCTCTATGGACAACCTAATATTAGGCTTCACGCTGGGTCTCTGTCGACCGCTCTTATTTATAGCGATAGCATTCGACGATTTATCAAGGATTCCCACGGCTATCTCTGCCGACTCCTCCTTGTCTGGCACGCCGAACATCTCGGCGAATATATCAGCCAACTCACTCGCAACCATCTTATGCTTTGACTCTGGAATACCATGTTTACTCAAGCAACCATAGAGTCTCGCCAGGTCGTCGTCATCAAGGTCTCGCAGGCCATTGTTGTTCATGGTGCAAAACGAGGTCTTAAACATGCCTCCTGTCGGAACACCGTAATAATCCTCGTTACATGTTCTCACAACCCTGGGCGCCGTGCGTCGAGTATACGACCTTCTGCCCGACTTGATACCCTCCTGATACGAGTCAATAACGCTATCGAGTTGAGAAGCAGAGCGCGAGTCATCAAGGTTACCCTCCTGTCGCTCCTTCAGCAAGGAGATGCATCGCTCCGCCAATTCGACCACAAAATTGTGGATACGTCTCTCCACATCATCGCAACCATCCGACAGAACGATATTATCAAATGCGTACACAAAGTTATCCTGCGAATCATTAGGCAGACGCACGATGATGTTGTTAGACTCAATCTCAGCCTTCAAATCATCAGTCAGGCAATTGTTAACCCCACCCAACTTAGTCAACACCTTGAATCCATACAGACCCAGCGTAAATGCATTGGAACGATTCAAGCGCTCAACCATCTCTTTATACTTAGCGCACTCCTGCTCGGTAAGCATAAAGTAGATTGTCGACATGCTGATATTGATAAGTTTTTGTTCGTCTCTGAAGGTCAACATAGGGCACAAGGTTTTAACTGATTTTGACATTGCAAATATACGAAAAATAAATGACATTTGCAACTTTTTCACAACATAATTAACTGATAATCAATACACCTTTTATATAAAAACGCGCACATGTGCGCGCACACGTTTTATAATGTAAAATGTACATTTTTTTGGATTTTGCAAATTTTTAGACCACTATTTTACTATATATATGTATTTTTTTAGTTGCCATTGCTCACCTGAAATTTCAGTCTGCCCCGTGCCGAAAAAACAGTCTGCAACGTTAGCCATTAAAAAAAACGGAGAATGCTTTGAGATGAGAAAATAAGCGCGTAGCTTTGTGCATGATATAAGACCTGTCAAAGATGAGATAAAAACCCAATAAGATATGGACAAGTTTACATGCGCAGAATTAGCTCTGCAACACTTCAAAGACAAGAGACACACGCTTGAGCATGAGAATTTTGCTGGCAGCAGAATCGAATACAAAACATACGAGGTCGAGGTGGCCATATTTGGAGATGATTTTCATGAACCGCCCACCATACATTCTCTCCGCGTGAGGTTGACAGACGAGGAGTATCTGCTATTGTTACAGTGGCAACTTCAGCATCCCGACTACGGATTCAACCACTACGACATCGACACAGACGCAATGATAACAATCGAAAGCCAGGTGGAGGCAAGATTCTTCCCCGATGGTAGCATCGGCACTTACGCCATCCATCTCACTGAAATAAAGCGAGATACCGCACAGATATTAAGAGGAGTAAATTCAGGACAGGGAGAGTAGTAGATTGTTGATCTAGCAGTATAATTCCTTCTTATGAGATTTGCACAAACTCACATTGCGCTAATCGGAGATATACGATATACGCACAAAGTATCCTTTGCGGGAGCGACACACACATACTCTCAACCTCATCAAAGCGGAATATTCCGCTTTTTCTTTTATATATGCGGAATGTTTTGTAACTTTGGGTGTTATCTAACCTTTGAATACTATAAAAAAACTATTTCTACTGCTTTTTGCATTCGCAGCGGTGCAAGTGAATGCGCAGGATTTGGGACACTACAAAGAGATTATAAAGGAGCTTAGCTCGGAAAAGTATCATGGTCGTGGCTATGCCAAGGAGGGCGCCAATAAGGCGGGCAAGTGGATTGCAAAAGAGTTTGCAAAGGCGGGTGCTGACGAGGTGGTATGTCAGCCATTCACGCACAACATAAACACCTTCCCAGGAAAGATGGAGTTCTCGGTGGATGGCAAGAGGCAGACGCCTGGCGTGGACTTCACACTCCGCGAATTCAACCCATCCATCAAGGGCGAGTTCAAGCTCTACTACATCGACATGGAGAACTACAACGCAGAGAAGGTATTCGCCGACCTCGCTTCACCCGAGTGGGAGGGGGCTATCGTGGTGTGCGACTTCATGTTCACCTTCCAGCATGGCGCGGACTTCAGGCGCATGCAAACCAAGGAGGGATGCAACTGTGCCGGCTTCATATACACATGGGAGGCACCCTTGAAGTTCTACAAGGCATATGGCGACAGCGTAAAGGAGAAGCCCATAATATGGGTGACACCCGACTTCCCCACCGATGCCAAGAGCGTGAAACTCAACATCGAGAATGAGTTCTTGGAGGGCTGTGAGTGCTTCAACGTAATTGCAAAGGTGGAGGGTAAGCGCCACGACAAGCACTATGTATTCACTGCGCACTACGACCATCTCGGCCTACTGGGCAAGAAGACATACTACCCTGGTGCTCACGACAATGCCTCGGGCACAGCAGCCATCATAACACTCGCCAAGCACTATGCGAAGCATACACCCGAATACGACATGTACTTCATAGCCTTCTCGGGCGAGGATGCCAACCTCCGCGGTTCGGAGTGGTACGCCCAGCACCCCGTAGCACCGCTCGACGAAATTAAGTACCTCATAAACCTCGATATGATAAACGACAACAACGCCCACCTATATTGCGAGGTAAGCGACGAGGGCATGGCGGGATATGCTCTATTCGAGAAGGTAAACGCCCAAAAGAGGTATTTCGAGGCATTGGATAGAGCCGACCTGGCGGACAACAGCGACCACTACCCCTTTGCCGTAAGGAACGTACCATGCATCTTCTTCATGAACGAGAATGGCGACGCCTTCAAGTACTACCACACGGTATACGACACATGGCAGAACGGCATATACGACTACTACGAGCCCACATTCAAACTAATCGTGGATTTCGTAGAGCGATATTAGCACCCCACTCTAATTTCGCGTCAGAGTGGCGCTAATTTACCGCCGACTTTCATTAATACCCAGCCCATAATTTTTTGTCAAAAGAGGTTAGGCTTGGTCTCGACATGAAAATAGCCCGGATGGATAGTACTTAAGTGTACATTCCATTCGGGCTATTGATTGAGAGGCCGAGAATGACCTCTTCTCACAAGAAATTACTCGATGCCGACGCGATCAAAGATGAAGTCTACATTCTTCAAGTAGTACTCCAATGTGAAGCATGAGTCGAGCTCCTCGCGGGTGAGGACATCCATAACTGCGGGAGTCTCAGCTAAGAGCTCCTGATAGTCGGCACGCTCGCTCATAGCACGCATAGCAACAGGCTGAACAGTGTCGTAAGCCTGCTCGCGTGAGAAGCCCTTCTCGATAAGAGCGTTCATAACGCGCTGTGCGAAGATAACCTTGCGTGTGCGGTAGATGTTCTCCATCATCACATCCTTGAACACTACGAGGTTCTCGAGGATGCCACGGAAGCGGTTGAGCATGTAGTCAAGCAACATGGTAGCATCGGGAAGGATGATACGCTCAGTTGCAGAGTGTGAGATGTCACGCTCGTGCCAGAGAGCCACGTTCTCGTAGAATGTAGCCATGTAGCCACGCATAACGCGAGCACAGCCACACATATTCTCGCTTGAGATGGGGTTACGCTTGTGAGGCATAGCGCTTGAGCCCTTCTGACCCTTACCAAACGACTCCTCAACCTCGTGTACCTCAGTACGCTGGAGGTTACGGATCTCCATAGCCATCTGCTCGATAGACGATGCGATGCAAGCGAGGGTTGCCATGTAGTAAGCGTGGCGGTCACGCTGGATAACCTGAGTAGAGATGTTTGCGCTCTCGATGCCGAGCTTCTCGCATACATAGTCCTGGATGAATGGAGGAATGTTTGCGAAGTTACCCACAGCGCCAGAAATCTTACCAACCTCTACGCCACGTGCAGCAGCAACGAAGCGAGTGAGGTTACGCTTCATCTCCTCATACCACAACGCCCACTTAAGGCCGAAGCAAGTGATGTCGGCGTGGATGCCGTGTGTACGGCCGATGCAAGGAGTAGACTTAAACTCGATAGCGCGCTGGCGCAACACCTCGAGCATCTTCTCGATATCCTCCAAGAGGATAGAGTTAGCCTGCTTCAAAAGGTAGCCGTTAGCGGTGTCAACAACATCGGTGCTGGTGAGACCATAGTGCACCCACTTACGCTCCTCGCCGAGGGTCTCGCTCACGGCGCGTGTGAAGGCTACGATGTCGTGGCGTGTCTGCTGCTCAATCTCATAGATGCGGTCGATGTTGAACGATGCGCTCTTCCAGAGCTTCTCAACATCCTCCTTGGGCACTACGCCCAACTGGCTCCAAGCCTCTGAAGCCAAAATCTCAACGCGAAGGTAGGCATCGAACTTGTTCTGCTCGGTCCACACCTTGCGCATAATCTCTCTGCTATATCTCTCAATCATAAGGCAGGTTAGTTATATTGTTAATGTTATTACTTGTTCATTCTGTTGAGGAAGGCCTCCACGGTGTTCTCCATAAGGCAGGTGATGGTCATAGGGCCAACGCCACCAGGTACGGGGGTGATTGCCGATGCCACATGCTGTGCCTCCTCGTAGTCCACATCGCCACAGAGCTTGCCTGTACGGCTATCGCGGTTTACGCCCACGTCGATGACCACAGCGCCAGGCTTAATCATGTCGGCAGTGAGGAAACGCTCCTTACCGATAGCCACAACGAGGATGTCGGCACGGCGTGTAACCTCTGCGAGGTTCTTGGTGCGCGAGTGAGCCACGGTAACCGTAGCATTCTCGTCGAGGAGCAACTTCGCTACGGGCTGACCCACGATGTTGCTACGACCCACTACTACGGCCTCCTTGCCAGCGATTTCCACGCCTGCGAAGTGCAACAACTTGATGATACCCTTGGGAGTACATGGCAACACGCAGGGCTGCTTGAGCCACAACTTTGCCACATTCATAGGATGGAACGCATCTACATCCTTCTCGGGTGAGATGGCTGCGATAACTTTGTTCTCGTCGATATGCTTGGGGAGGGGCAACTGAACGAGGATGCCATCGACATCTGCGTCGTTGTTGAGCTGGTCGACAAGTGCCAAGAGCTCCTCCTCGCTGATAGTAGCCTCACGACGGAGCGTAGTATTGCGGATGCCGACCTCGGTGGCAGCCTTAGCCTTGCCCGTAACATATGAGACGCTACCTGGGTCGTCACCAACAAGGATAACGACAAGGTTGGGAGTGCGATCATACTCCTTGCCGATAGCCTCGACCCTTACCTTGAGCTCCTCTTTAAGTGACTTTGATAGTTCTTTACCACTTATAATCATAGAGTAACATTTTAATTATTAGACCATTAGCGGAACGCCTTGGCACCGATGTCGTTGCGGTGGAAGAGGTTGTCGCACTCGATGCGCTCTACGTCCTCCATAGCCTTCTGCTGAGCCTCGCAGAGTGTTGGAGCCTCAGCTACAACGAACATCACACGGCCACCATTTGTCACAAGTTCACCATCCTTCATGGCTGTACCCATGTGGTAGACCTTCGATGCTACATTCTCAACGCCACGAATCACATGACCCTTGGTGTAGTCGCCAGGATAGCCCTTCGATGCAAGTACAATGCCGAGGGTTGCACCCTCAGACCACTCTGCTGTGGGCTGCTCGTTTGAGGCAACAGCCATGAACACGTCGATAGCGTCGCTCTTCAAGCGTGGCAATACAACCTCTGTCTCGGGGTCGCCAAAGCGAGCGTTGAACTCGATAACCTTGATGCCGTTGGGGGTCTTCATCAAGCCACCATACAAGACACCTGTGAAGGGAGTACCCTCCGCTACCATGGCGTCTGCTACGCGCTGCATAATCTTCTCCATGGCGTATGCGTGGTCCTCCTCGCTGATGAAGGGCAACTCGGTGTATGCACCCATACCGCCAGTGTTAGGGCCCTCATCGTTGTCATATGCACGCTTGTGGTCCTGAGCTACGGGCATAGGACATATCTTGTTACCCGCAACGAAGCACATCAACGAGAACTCCTCGCCAGTGAGGAACTCCTCGATGACCACACTACCCTTTCCGAAGCGTGTGTCGAGAAGCATATCGCGCAATGTAGCCTCTGCCTCCTCCATGGTTGTAGCGATGACTACGCCCTTACCTGCTGCCAAGCCGTCGTACTTCAATACTGTAGGGAGTGAGCCCTTCTTAACATATGCCAACGCTGCGTCGAAGTCGCTGAATGTCTCGTATGCCGCGGTGGGCACGTCGTACTTAACCATGAGGCGCTTTGCGAAGTCCTTGCTCGCCTCGATCTCTGCCGCAGCCTTTGTGGGGCCGAAAATCTTGAGACCTGCCACGCGGAAGGCATCTACGACACCCGCTGCGAGCGCTGCCTCGGGACCTACGACGGTGAGGTCGATGGCGTTAGCCTTGGCGAACTCGAGGAGCTTATCCACCTCGGTATCCTTGATTGCTACACACTCGGCGAGCTGTGCGATGCCAGCGTTACCAGGTGCGGCGTATATTTTTGGGGCTTTGGGCGAGCGCGAGATAGCCTCGACAATGGCGTGCTCACGACCACCCGAACCAATAACTAATACATTCATACTCTTTTACTTACAATTTTAGTGCTTAAAATGGCGCATACCAGTAGTCAACATTGTCATGTTAAACTCGTTGGCCTTCTTTACTGAGTCCTCGTCGCGAACGCTACCACCTGGCTGTACGAGCGCTGTCACGCCATACTGCTGGGCGAGAGTTACGGTGTCGTCGAAGGGGAAGAAGCCATCCGATGCGAGTACGAGACCCTCAGTGAAGCCCGCTGCCTGAGCCTGCTTGAGTGCAATCTCCGCTGAGCCTACGCGGTTCATCTGGCCTGCACCAACGCCCACGGTGTGGCCATCCTTAACAACCACGATAGCGTTAGACTTGACATGCTTAACGATGCGCCAGCCGAAGTTCATATCCTCGATCTCCGCTGCCGAGGGCTTACGCTCTGTAACGCACATGTCGGCAACAACCTCCTTAGTATCAGTGTCGAGCTTCTGCACCAAGAGACCACCATTTACGGTAACATACTGCATCTGCTCCATATCGCTTGCCGACATATCGACCTGCAAGAGGCGCAAGTTCTTCTTTGTGCAGAGAATCTCGAGTGCCTCGTCAGAGAATGCGGGCGCCATGATAATCTCCAAGAAGATGGGCTTCATAAGCTCGGCTACCTCCTTAGTAATCTCGCGGTTAACGGCTACGATGCCACCGAAGATGCTCACGGTGTCAGCCTCATAGGCCTTCTGCCATGCCTCCTTGATATCCTTGCCGATAGCAGCACCACAGGGGTTCATATGCTTGAGACCCACTGCGAAAGGCTCGCTGAACTCACGCACGATGTTGAGCGCAGCGTTAGCATCCTGAATGTTGTTGTATGACATCCCCTTGCCGTTGAGCTGCTTAGCTGTAGCCAACGAATAGGGAACCTTATCTGCCGAAGCGTAGAACTTTGCCGACTGGTGGGGGTTCTCGCCATAGCGCAACGACTGAACGAGGTCGAACGACGCGAAGAGCTTCTCGTTCAACTCCGCCTGCTTACGCATATATGTCGCGATGCACATATCATACTCTGCGGTGTGGGTATAAGCCTTTGCCGAGAGCTCGAGGCGTGTCTTGAGGGTTGTGTTGCCACCCTCCTCAATCTCAGCGATGATGCGAGCGTAGTCCGTAGGGTCGCACACAACGGTTACATCGCGGTAGTTCTTGGCTGCAGAGCGCAACATTGATGGGCCACCGATGTCGATATTCTCGATAGCATCCTCCATCTTTACATCGGGCTTAGCGATGGTCTGACGGAAGGGGTAGAGGTTTACACAAACCATGTCGATGAACTCGATAGAGTTATCCTTCAACGCCTGCAAGTGGCTCTCGTCGTCGCGGCGTGCCAACAAACCACCATGCACCTTGGGGTGAAGGGTCTTAACACGGCCATCGCAAATCTCGGGGAAGCCCGTAACGTCGCTAATACCGATGGTCTCAACACCGCTATCCTCGAGGAGTTTCTGTGTACCTCCCGTAGCGATAATCTCCCAGCCAAGGCGGCGCAAGTTCTGACAGAACTCCACAACGCCACACTTGTCGCTAACACTAACTAATGCTCTCATATATTATAACTTCTTATTAATCAATTTGTTAATTGTCTTGACATAGAGCTTATGCTCGATGCCATGGATGATGTTGGTGAGCTCCTCGATGTCGCTACCCTCGTAGACAACACCCGCCTGGTCGATGATGCGACCGCCGTCGAGGGTCTCGTCAACAAAGTGCGTAGTAACGCCAAAGAGTTTTACACCATAGTCTACTGCATCCTGAATGGCGTGTGCGCCTTTGAACGAGGGCAACAACGAGGGGTGGATGTTTACGATGCGCTGTTCGTAGCGCTCCAAGAGCACCTTGCCCACGATGCGCATATAGCCCGCCAAGCAGACAAAGTCCACCTCGCGCTCGTCGAGCATCGTAGCCAACACTGTCTCATAAGCCTCGCGTGAGCCATACTCCTTGGGGTTGAAAGCGAAGCACTCTGTGCCGTAGCGCTTTGCACGCTCAAGCACATAAGCACCTGGCTTATCGCACACCAAGAGCACAACCTCTGCATCTATGACGCCCTCACTACACGCCTTTGCAATGCCCTCATAGTTGCTGCCACTGCCGCTGGCAAAGACGGCCAATCGTGTCTTTCTCATAGCCTAGATGATAGTTACGCCCTCACCCTCAACTACGC
>JAZRAT010000084.1:0-6466 GCA_045634725.1 Alistipes sp.
CATAGAAGACTACACACAAAAGGGCAAAATCAACGCTTAAACCATTTTTGCACAAAAAGTCGTTTCACAACGCAACGACCTAATGCAATGTATATCAACAAAATCGGGGGTGAAATTCAATTCACCGCCCATGAAGGGTAACCCGGTTGGGGCACTCCCCTGCTTCTTTATTGTTGGTTTATACTACTTCAAGGCGTCGAGTTTCTCCTTAAGCTCGCCCTTACCCTTGCCGCCGAGCTCAACGATGGGAAGACCCTCGGTGGGGATATATACGAGCGTGGGTATTGAGCGCACCTTGAAGAGGCGTGCAAGTTCCTCCTCCGAATCTACATCAACTTTGTAGATGTCGACCTTACCCTCGAACTCTGCTGCGAGCTCGTCGATGATGGGCGAGAGGCGCTGACATGGACCACACCACGATGCGTAAAAGTCTATGAGTGCGGGGCGCTCACCAAGGAAACGCCAGCCCTCAGCCATCTCGTTAATCTTTGCTATACGGTTCTCGAAACCACCCTTTGTCAAATGTATTGTTGCCATAGTTATATTTGCTTTTTAGTTGTTATTGTTATTTCTTGGTGCAAAAATAAGGCAACAATTTGAAAAAGTCAAATCGTTATTTTTTATAGGGTTATAAGTGTCAGTTATATCGCGGTTACAACCCTATTGCGATGGGTTATAACAACTTCTTCTTTGAGGGGATAACCAAGAACTCCTTCAGGTAGAAGGGTTCGAAGTAGGCTATATCCTCAAACTTCTCAGCGTTGAATGCCTCCTCCGCAAGGCGTACGATACCGCGTGCCGAGGGTGCTACGCCAACAAGTATAGCATCCGAGAGTGTCTCGGTGCACTTGGCTGCGCCATTACCGAAGATTACAATCTTGCCCTTCTCACGCCACGAAGCGAGGCTCTCGGGAGTGATAACCTCGGCCGCTACCTCCGAGAGTGGCTTGCCCTCGGTGTTGAAGACCTGTGTATATACCTCCATACGGCGTGCATCGACCATGGGGCAGAGGTAGGCATTTTCCCATTCGCTATCCTCGATGTCGAGGATGCCCGCGTCGTAGTCCTCGCGTGCCACTTCGGTGAGGGCATCGAGAGAGCCTACAGCGATAAGTGGAATATTCAGGGCATAGCACATGCCCTTGGCAAACGACACACCGATGCGGAGACCTGTATACGAGCCGGGACCCTTACCCACGGCTATAGCGTCGAGGTCTGCGGGCTGAACACCCGTCTCGCGGAGCAACTCATCGACGAAGAGTGCCACCTTCTTGGCGTGGTCACGACCCTCGTCGCTCTCGCGTAGCGCCATAAGCTCACCATCGTTGGCAAGAGCCACGGAGCAAACATCAGTACCTGTCTCAATTGAAAGTATAAGTGCCATATATTGTTTCGTTTTTTATCTGCGGTTAACCTTTAGCGCCTTGTCCATCTCGCGCTTCGCGTCGTTCTCCTTGATGTACTCGCGCTTGTCGTATGCCTTACGTCCGCGTGCCAGACCTATGGCAACCTTTGCCAAACCTCTGTCATTAAGGAAGATGCGCAGACCTACAACCGTAAGACCTCTATCCTGAAGCGAGCGTTGTAACTTGTTCAACTCCTTGCGGTTGAGTAGCAACTTACGGTCGCGCTTTGGGACATGGTTGTTGCATGTACCCCATGTGTACTCGGCGATGTTGACATTGCGTATCCACAACTCGTTACGCTCGACGTAGCAGTATGAGTCGACAAGCGATGCCTTGCCCAAGCGTAGCGACTTTATCTCCGTACCCACAAGCACGATGCCTGCGATGTACTCCTCCAAGATTTCGTAGTCGAACGTTGCGCGCTTGTTTCGTATATTTACATTTTTGTAGTCTGCCATATTATCGTTTTACTCGGTTTATACTTGCTCGGCACAAGTTTTGAACGTACGCCAAGCGGGTGGTCCCGGATAAAGGTAATTAATTCTTTTATCTTTGATATGTTTTACACATCTTTTAAGTTTATTTTCTGTTTGCACACCGCCCGCGTAGTGATACGTTGGCACCCGTGGACCACCCTTTTTAGATGAGTCGTCCCATCTTCTTGGCTATTGCCACACGCGCTGCCTGATACTTCGATAGCATCTGCATTATGGGCTCCAGGTCCTCCTCGCTGCCGAGGCGTGCCTTGAGCTCTTGGATGTGCTTATCTATGGTGCGCCACTTGAAGAGCACCACGACCTTGGGTACTCCCTCGCTCAACTGCTCCTCGTCGGTCTCGAGGTGCACCTCCTTCTGCTCCCAAATCTTGCTTATGACATAGCTGTCGTCCGACGTAAGCAGGTCGATGCTTGTCTTGCATATTGAGGCGTTGTGGTGGTTAATGAAGGTGTGTGGCGATACCTCTACGCCCTCGCCCAGACGCTCCCACTCCGAGCGATATACCTCTATTATGCTCTTGTATGGCTCCAACTCAAGGGTCAAACCATCGGCATCAAGCTCGTCGAAGATGTAGCTTGCCACGTTGTAGGCGACATACTCCTTGCCCTCTTCGAGTGTGATGTCCGTGTGGCCATACTTGAGTAGATATTTTGTTATCTCGCGCTCGAGGGTCTCCTGCGTAGTTCCCGCAGTGAAGCTCTTGTGTGCGGGCTCGTGTATCTCGGGCTTTGCAACATACAACGACTCAGTTGTCGCTTGTTGTCGCTCACGCATCTGCTGTCGCTGTAGGAAGTTTTGTGCCTCGGTGTTACCCTTCAGTGCGTCGATGTTGCGTGCCACGGCTACGGCCAGCGTCTGCTGGTCGGTGTTCATAATCTCGGCACAGTAGCGCACATACTCCGAGCGCTTAATCTGGTCGGGAATGTGGGCTATAGATTGCACCATGTCGTTTATCGCCTCGGTGCGCTTAAGCGGGTCGTTTGTAGCCTCGCCCAAGAGTAGGCGTGCCTTGAACGCAAGGAAATCCTGAGCATTGTCGGCAATGTAGGCGCGAAGCGCGTCGGATGTGTTGGCACGAGCAAAGGTGTCGGGGTCGTGCTCCTCGGGAAGTAGCACGATGCGTACGTTCATACCCTCCTTAAGGATAAGGTCAACACCACGCAGTGCCGCCTTAACACCCGCAGCATCGCCATCGAACATCAGCGTTATGTTGTTTGTGAAGCGACTGATGAGGCGTATCTGCTCCTCGGTAAGCGATGTGCCCGACGATGCCACAACATTCTCCACACCCGCCTGGTGCATAGATATAACATCGGCATATCCCTCCACAAGGATGGCGTAGTCCTCCTGTTGTATAGCCTTCTTGGCAAAGAACAGGCCATAAACCTCGCGACGCTTGTTGTATATCTCACTCTCGGGAGAGTTCTGATACTTCGCCACCTTCTTGTCGGTACGCAAGGTACGGCCACCAAAGCCGACCACACGTCCCGAGATGTTGTGTATGGGGAACATCACGCGGTCGTAGAATCTGTCGCGCAGTGCGCCATCTGTCTCTCGTTCAATTGATAGACCTGTCGAAAGTAGGAATTCGGGTTTGTATCCCGCAGCACGGGCATCGGCCGAGAACTTGTCGTTCTTTGAGGGGCAGAAGCCCAAACCGAAGCGCTTGATGGTGCCGTCTGAGAAGCCACGTAGTGACGAGAAGTAGGAGAGACCCACACTGCGTCCCTCGTCCTCGTAGTGCAAATATCGCTGGAAGTACTCCGCTGCCCACTGGTTCAGCGCAAACATACTCTCGCGGTTGTTGTTGCGCTCCAAGTCCTCGGGCGTCATCTCCTCCTCCTTCACGGGGATGCCATAGCGCTTTGCTATGATGCGTAGTGCCTCGGGGTAGGTTGCGCTCTCTTGCTCCATTACGAAATTGATGGCGTTACCACTCTTGCCACATCCGAAACATTTGTAGATGCCTCGTGCGGGAGAGACCTTGAACGAGGGTGTCTTCTCCTGGTGGAAAGGACAGCACGCCTCATAGTTTACGCCCTTACGTTTGAGCGTAACATAGTCGCCAACAATATCTATGATATTGGCGGCAGCGTATATTCGGTCTATGGTTTCACGATCAATCATCGCGCAAAGATACAAAACTTTCCTCAAAATCCAACACTAAAACCACTACAACAACCCTGCGTTGTAGTATATGACGATTTGCTCGAGGATGTAGTCCTCGCCCTCGGGGTCATATTCGAGCTTTAGGTTGGCGCCAAAGAGCTTGGCTAAGGCCTGGTAGAAGCCTGCGGTGAAGCCCGAGCGTATATCCTTTACGATGCTAAATACGGTGTGGTCAGTTTCGCGGTCTATGAGTTTGATGAGTATCTTGCCTTCGTAGCGCGTCATCTTCCACAGCATGGGTGTAATCTCCTCTTTTAGAGCATCCTCCACAGCCTTGGTGTATGCCTTGCGATCCTTCTTGAGGTCGAGTTTCGCAAGTTCACGGTCGAGTTCCTCGAGGCGTTGTGATGCGTCGATGGCCAAGGGGTATACCTTCTTCACTGCACGTACCATGCGCTGGTGCTGCGAGAGGTCTATGCCACCTTTGACTTTTGCGGGAAGTATGGTGATGTAGAGCATAGAGTCGCCACTTGAGTCCTTGCCCCAGCGTGCCGCCGATGCGCCATATACGCGCTTGCGACGCCCCTGTGCCGAGACATCCGTAGTAGACGAAACCACCGCTACAACAACCAATATGAGGAGTAAAAGGTAGCGCTTCATGATAGAAATATCAAATTATCACTACAAAGATAACGGATAAATCTGTTATAGAGTCTTTCGGAAGAGATTTTTTTTGTATCTTTGCTCTATAAACTAATTCGAAAAACTATGTTAGAAAAAGGATTGAAACACCAGAGTGTGATGGTTGTCAACGAAGGTAATACTGCAGAATTTATTGGCTCAGGAGATATGGCCGTACTCGCTACCCCCGCGATGGTTGCTCTTATGGAGAACGCTGCAATGATGGCCGTGGCTTTGCACCTCGACGAGGGCGATACTACTGTAGGCTCAATGATATCAACAACTCACCTCAAACCCTCGAAGGTTGGTCGCTCTATCAGCGCTATCGCAGAGCTAACCGAAGTTGAAGGTCGCAAGCTTACGTTTAAGATTACGGCTTACGATGCAGATGTTGTGATTGGCGAGGGCGACCATGTTCGCTACATCGTCAACCGCGAGAAGTTCTTGTCGAAGTTGTAGTTCGCATAAGGACATAAAAAAGCCGGTGTGTTCCCCCATAATCAGCTAACTATTACCCAAATGAAAGCCTCATCAACCCTCGTTAGCAGATCAATACACACCGGCAATAAATCGACTGCAAAAGTAGTGCACTGTTAACTTTTTCACAATAGACGTATTACTTATATAATAACCAATATTACTGAATATTGGGGTATTGGTTATTAGTTTTGTCGAAATCATTATAAAAGTAGGGTTAGAATGGCGCATAAGAAGAGTGTTTTAGAGCTTAGCAATGTTGAGGCATGCTGTGCCTATCTGGGTGTCGAAGCGAGCGATAAATTGGTTAGCATCATAGACCTTGACGAGGTGGGTACTGTTAGGTATTCGCCCAAGCGTATGGGTGTCTATGGTCTGGCTTGCTCATGGCAAGATGATAGTGATACGGGGGCATATTTGCACTTCTACGCCCCTGGATATGTGGATTCTATTGAGGAGGATTTTGAGTATTCAACACACGGCTGGGCGATAGCCTTTGATCCGAAGCTACTCGATGATACGCTGCTTGCAAACCGAATGAAGGAGTATAAATTCTTTACTCCTGATACAACCAATAAAATACGACTTAATAGTGCTGAGCGACACATGATTATGTGCTGTTTTAAGAGCATAGATCTTGAGCTTCAAAATGCCAATGACCGCTTCTCGGCACATATCATCGCTGCGGGCATTGCGGTGTTACTCAACCTATGTATGCGCTACTTCGAGCGTCAGCGCGGTTTGCTTCAGGACTCAGCCGATTTTATTGTTGCTAAATTTAATAAACTTATCAACGACTACTTAAGTGGCTCGCGCGATATGCTGCAAGAGTTGCCTACGGTATCTTCGTGTGCCGATGTGTTGCACATCTCGCCCAACTATCTTGGCGATGTGGTGCGCAAGAAGATGAAGTGCTCGGCGCAGCATCACATACGTAAAATGGTTGTTAAGGAGGCGGCACACCAACTGCGCTACTCTTCGCTCTCGATAGGTGAAATTGGTTACAATCTTGGCTTCAAATATCCGCATCATTTCACTCGAGTATTCAAGCAGGAGTTTGGTGTTACGCCAAATGAGTATCGCAGCCAGATTGTGCAAAATAATGTTGCGAACAAAGCATAAATGCTAAAACATTAGTTGCCTAAAATTTTGTTGTTTCAAAACTTTACACTATATTTGCAACCGCTTACGAGCAACGATTGAGCTATGGTGTAATGGTAACACAGCAGATTTTGGTTCTGTTATTCTGAGTTCGAATCTCGGTAGCTCAACCATAAAGTCCAACAAGCGCTCCA